>CAYJCS010000137.1:0-4131 GCA_964368715.1 uncultured Bacteroidaceae bacterium
GCGTAGCATTTAATATTTTCCCTGTCCTTGCTGTCGGAGTTCTATCAGCATTGAATAAAAGCTCTTTGTTTTGGTTTGTTACAAAAAATCCCGGTGCAATAGCATTACAACGAATACCGCAAGGCGCAAAATGCACTGCAAGCCACTGTGTAAAATTTGATATTCCTGCTTTTGCCGCGCTGTATGCGGGTATTTTTGTAAGCGGTCTGAACGCATTCATTGAAGAAATATTGATGATATTTCCCTTTCCGTTTGCTGCCATATCTTTCGAAAACACCTGCGTCGTAAGAAAGGTGCCCATAAAATTCAGATTGAACACAAAATCCACGCCTGCTTTTTCCAATTCAAAAAAGCCTTTTACGCCCTCTTTTTGTTGCGAATGGAATTCAATGTCGGTACTTGCTTTGGGGCTGTTGCCGCCTGCGCCGTTTATAAGCAAATCACAGCTGCCGAAGTCTTTTTTTATTGCTTCGCACGCCTCTTCGAGAGAGTCCTTTTCAAGCACATTGGCTTTGTAACCCTTTGCCGAATATCCTTTTTTGTTCAAGGTTTCGGCTAAAGCAAAAACGCTGTTTTCATTGATGTCTAATAGCGCGACATTGTAGCCCAAAGCTGCATAAAAATTTGCGATTTCGCCGCAAAGAACGCCGCCTGCGCCAGATATAACTATATTCTTTTTCATTTTTTGCTCCTGTCAGATTTTTCTATTGCTTCCATAAGTCCTGCGATATAGGTTGCGCCCAAGGCTCTGTCATATAAACCGTAACCGTATCTTCCCTCTTCTCCCCAAATCATTCTGCCGTGGTCGGGACGGATATAGCCGTCAAAACCGTCGTCTGCCATGGCTCTTAATATGGCGTACATATCCAAGCTTCCGCAAGCCGAAGGGTGAGCCGTTTCGACAAAATCGAACTCGTCGGTGCGCTTAATGTTGCGCAAATGTAAAAAGGGTATTCTGCCCTTTGCAAGACGGGCAATAGCGATAATGTCGTTGGTCGCCGAAGCGCCAAGCGAGCCTGTGCAAAGTGTTATGCCGTTATACGGGCTGTCGACGGTTGACAAAAACCGTTTGTAATTTTCATAATTGGTTATTATTCTCGGCAAGCCAAAAATTCCCCACGGCGGATCATCGGGGTGAATTGCCATTTTTACGCCGCATTCTTCGGCAACGGGAATAATCGCCTTCAAAAAATCAGTCAAATTGCGCCATAGAGCTTCTTCGGTAAGCGAGGAATATTCTGTAAGGAGCGTTTTTAGTCCGTTTTTATCGTAACTGCTGTCCCAGCCGGGCAGACTGAGGTCAGAGGTGAGAGGATTCATCGACAGCACGCTGTCGTGATTATAAGCCAAGCTGTTTGAGCCGTCGGCGTTCTTGTGGGCAAGTTCGCTGCGTAGCCAATCAAAAACCGGCATAAAGTTGTAGCAGATGCATTTTATGCCGTGTTTTGCAAGTCGGCGAATATTTTCCTTATAGTTTTCGATATATTCGGTTGCTGTGGGTTTGCCGAGTTTGATGTCCTCGTGAACGGGCACGCTCTCAATAACCTCGCACTCCAAGCCGTTTGCGTTGCATTCATCTACAATCTTTGCTATGGATTCTTGACTCCAAATCTTGCCGACAGGCGTATCGTAAAGGGCGGTGACGATGCCCGAAAGAGTGGGAATCTGGCGTATATCGTTGAGGGTGATTTTATCGTCTTTTCCGTACCATCTAAAAGTTAGTTTCATTGCTCGCTCCTCATAATTAAATAATTTTGGTTATTGGTTGTCCGATGCGCCGAAAAGTTTTGAGATCTCATACGCCGTGTTCAGCAACGCGTTTTTTGCGCTACCGTTTTCAAGCAACCATTCGTCGGGTTTTGACATACTGATTGCCGCTATTACGGCTCCGGTATAATCATAAATAGGCGTCGCAATACAAAAAGCGCCTTCTTCGTGTTCTTGATTGTCAACGGTATAACCTTGTTCTCTTGCAAGAGCCAGCGCTTGACACAAGCCCTTTTTGTCCAAGGTTTGGCGAGTATAACGCTTGAATTCTGTCGTGTTCAAATAGACCTCAAGAACTTCGTCGCTGACGCCCAAAAGCAAACTTTTGCCCAGTCCGCTGCAATACAAATCTATGATTTTTCCAATATCGGAATAGGTGCACTCAAAGCTGAAAGGACGCAACTTTTCGATGTAAACCGCTTTGTTTCCTTGCAGAACAGCAATATGCGCCGTAATTGAGAAGTCGACAACCAAGCGTCTCAAGAAAGGTCTTGCCACTTCTCTTATGTCCAGGGAGCCGAGATATTTTTTTGCCAGCAAAAGGAATTTGTAGCCTACCGTATATAACCCCGAAGCGTCTTTCATGATGTAGCCGTTCTCTACCAAAGCGTTTAGGGTGCGATGAACCGTCGTTTTGGGCAAATTTACTTTTGTTACGATTTCAGAAAGGGTTTTGCCTTTCGGATTTTCCGCAACAACATCAATTATGTCAGTAAATCTGTCCACCGATTGTGTACTTGCCATGCGCCTCCTTAATCATTCCGTTGAACGGAATTTCGTTTCATATATGATAGCACTCTAGATAAAAAATGTCAATATCTCCATGCGAAAATAGTGGGTTTTCGAATGCGCTCAAAGACGGAATGTGAGGGCTTACAATACAAATAGAACAAAAGGAGGCAAAAAAATATAGTAGGATAACCCACTTTGTGTTAAAGTTGATTTACCACAAAAAACCTAACAGGAAGAGGTTACCTACTATGAATGACAGTTTAACACAAAACCTAAAAAGTTTGCAATCAATAATGAAATATGCTCAAAAATTCGGTGTGACAGCTGCGGCTATCAAATACGAGAAGCATAAATCCTATGTCTCGCGCTGGCTCAAGCGTTATGACGGGACGCTGGAATCGCTCAAAAAGAAGTCCAGGAGACCATTACATCATCCGAATGAGCACACGGCGGAAGAGTCGAAATGGATCGCAGATTACAAAAGACGAGATCCTACAGGCAGCTTGCAGGATGTTTGGTGCAGTCTAAGGCGGAACAAAGGTTACAAACGTACGATGCCAGCGCTCTACCGGGTGATGCGGAAATTGGGATATTTCAAAGGAAAAATCAAGAAAAAGCCGCCAAAATCGGGGCGTATGCAGCAAATGACCTATCCGGGAGAGAAGATTCAAATCGATGTGAAGTATGTTCCGACAAATTGTATATCTATGGAATATGAGCAAAGCCTATACCAATTTACCGCGATAGATGAATACAGCAGAATACGGTACATAGAAGGCTTCGCGGACAACTCCAGCTACTCGGCGATGAAATTTCTTATCCATACGCTAGATTACTTTGAAAAGAAGTGCGGTTTCAAGGTAGAAAAGGTGCAAACGGATAACGGAAGAGAGTTCACAAACAGATTTGACGAGCATCCGAAGCCAACATTGTTTGAAAAAACGCTTGAAAAGCTGGAAATATCGCATAAACTGATCCGTCCCTATACGCCGAGGCACAACGGCAAGGTGGAACGGAGCCACAGAGAAGACCAAGCTAGGTTCTACGACACACATAAGTTCTTCAGCTTGGAAGACCTTAACAATCAGCTGAAAACACATTTAAGATACACCAACAATCGCCCAATGCACCCATTAAAGTACCTCAGTCCGATAGAGTATCTGCAAGCGTATTACGCCGAAAGGGGGGAAAAATGAGAAAGGGGGATTGTCAAGGGAACAAAGAGTATGGTCCCTTGACTATATTTTCAAATCCGAATGTGTTCTATATGTTTGACAACCCCGTAATTTCTCAAAGTAAGTTCCACAGTTGGGGACGTAGTGGACGTTAGTATGAGAAATGGAAGTTAGTATGAGAAATTTATCAAGGTAAAAGCCATTTTCGACGTGTTTTTTGAAAAGATAGCTGGTTTTTTTGTATGACAATTAAACCTATGAGAATGATTTCTCAAGGTAAGTTCCGCTAGGGTGGAAGTTAGTATGAGAAAGTTTCCACAAGATTTTGTTAGATTTTGATACCCAATATCTTGAGTAGTTTGGGTGATTGTACTACATCTGTAGGAGGTATGTGAGTAATGCAGAATAAGGCGGAGATTTCTTGTCCAAAGAGGAACGAGAACATCTCGTAGGCAGA
>CAYJCS010000138.1:0-4109 GCA_964368715.1 uncultured Bacteroidaceae bacterium
GCTTTCGGATGCCTCGGCAAGATATTTGTCATACGAGCCTTCATAAGCGCTCAAGTCAACGATTTCGGACACTTCATTTTTTAAGTGTCCTACGTCAGACACAACAGCGAAGCTTTTGAAAACAACGCCAATCAGTTCTTCCGGCACGAGCGGGTCGTGAAAACGCGTTGCTTCAGGCAAGAGTGCGGAAAGTTGAGAAAAAAACGCCGCCAACGACGGCAATCCACCACGCACCAAAACAACCTCTTTGTCGCGCAAATGATCGTAAAAAGCTACCATGCCGTTTGGCGTTATCGCATTAAAAAACAGGTCTCTCCCGTCTTTACGGAAAACCTGTTTGTTTGCTATTCCGCACCTCATTTCACGCTCTCTGATTTGTTGGGCAAAAGAGGCCGCAAAAGCAACGACGGCAGCCTTATCAAGACTTGTGCAATACAAACTGTCGATTTGCTTTTTTATACCAAAACAGATGTTTAAATGTTCATATGCGCGTGTATAACATCGTATTTTGTTATTTAAGAAATTATCGATCTCTGTTCGGTGAGGTGCCACAGATGCCTCGCAAATATGGTCGGCAAGGTTCACTATTTTTTCTTTTACGATTGGCATTTTCGGATCGAAAAGATGGGGTGCGGTTGCGTCCATAACAAGCAATTTTTTGTCTGGCATAAACACTCCGTCAAGGCTGTCGGGATCGCCGGAACAATACCATTCCTCACGTTCTATTCCCCTTGCGCCACACTCCCTTGAAATATGTTTCATCAAAGAACTCTTTCCCGTCCCCGCACCGCCTTTTATGAGTATAGCCTTGCATGAAGCGTCGATTTCTCTTTCATAAAAACCATAAAAACCTACGGCGGTGTTGCCGCCTAAAAAATAACGTTGCATAATTTTCTCCCTTCTAACCTATGAATGTTCAATCTTTTATGTAACGGTGAACAGAGCGCACAAACATCGAATATGATACGGTATGGAGGCATTATGGCATCGTTTCTTATTCATCAGACAGACGAAAGAATGTTCCTGCTCGCAGCAGAACTTTCGAAGATATTTCCTGCTGTTGACACGCACATATACGCGCCCAATATTGTTCTATCGGCCAAGCATATAGGAGAAATGGTCACCGGCTGCAACGTAGTCGGCGGCAAGGCCGATGCGGAGGCCACCGCTCTTATGAACTCAATGGATATAACTCGCTTTGATATATCATCCGATGAAGCGTTTTTGTCGGTCAACAGCAGATTGACCGCAGAAGGCGCGCTGGCTGTTCTGCTTGAACATAGTATGCTGTCTATTTGTGACCTTAATGCGCTCGTAATCGGATTTGGGCGTACCGGTGCGGCTCTTTCCAGGATACTAAAAGACATTGGTGTAAAATCGCTTACAGTGGCTTCAGAAGGGGCCAAGCGCCCTGCGGGCGCATTTGCCGACAAGGTTATCGACTCAGGCGAATTTGACTTTTCGCCATACGACGCGGTGTTTAACACCGTACCAAAAAAAATTATTGACGACAAAGAAGTGCTGGCAATGAAAGAAGGCACGGTCTATATTGACCTCGCATCCACTCCGGGACTATCGCTATGTTTCGCAAAATATATAGGAATAGACGCCGAAATATACCCTGCACTTCCTGCAAAAACCGCACCTTTAAGCGCGGCACGCGCCATAAAAAAATATATAATCGACCACGTCGTCACGTCGGAATAACGGAGGAACAATGAAAAAAATAGGACTTTGCATAACCGGCTCGTTTTGTACGTTTCATCGGTTGCTGTCAGCCATTGACGAATTGATAGCCGCCGATTACGATATAACGCCGATATTCAGCTACAACGTGTCTCAACTGGACACGCGCTTTTTTTCTGCGGCGGATTTTGAGAATGAAATCGTAAAAAGAACGGGCAAAACGCCCATTAAAGACATCGTAACTGCGGAACCTATCGGCACTACTGCCAATTTGGAGTTGATGCTGGTCGCGCCTTGCACGGGCAACACTCTTGCCAAAATCGCACACGGAATCACCGATACGCCCGTCACGATGGCCGTTAAAGCCACTCTAAGGAACAATCGTCCCGTTCTTCTCTCCGTATCTTCAAACGATGCTCTGGGTGCAAACGCAAAAAATTTGGGCATTTTGATGAATACAAAAAATATATATTTCGTTCCATTCGGACAAGATAATCCGCGTGTAAAATCAAACAGTTTGATTGCCGATCTTTCAAAAATAGTTGCAGCTTGTGAAGCGGCGTTGGAAAGCATACAACTCCAGCCTATGCTAAACTGACAATTATTAACTTAATAAGTTGATCAATAACGCAGGAAAAATACACTTATTGGGCAATTTATTCGAGGTTAACGCAAAATCATAGATTTTGACGGACAATAAAAAGCACTCTAACGAGTGCCTTTTTGCTAAATATTCTTACTCTGCATCCTTAATTGCCTGTTCCGTGCCCACAAATACGGTTTTAAATTTTCTCTCTACGGTATAACCGATAATATCGCTTTTTTCTTTTAATTTCGCCTCATAGGCTTTTGCGTCATCTATATTATAAAAACATACAATCGAAACAATGTTTAACGCGTCGCCCTTAGCTGCAAAAATTGCCCATTCGACATCATATTCGCTATCCGTTTCGTCTTTTGCTTCGTCACCATCCCAAGACTCGACAGTGTATCCGGCTTTTTCAAGTTTCTCCACGTACGTGTCGGAATTGCAAGCAGCAAGGCAAACGCCGAATACGGCAACGATTGAAATAATTGCAACTAAACTAACAACTTTTTTTAACACTAAAAGCCTCCAATAAGGTATTCTTTTCAGTTTTGCCTTTTAAAAATTGACGCAGAACAGTTTGCTATTCACCAAACACATTAAATATTGCCTATTCGAATAAATACTATACAAGCATAGAAAACGTCGAAAGTTGTCAAATATTAAGCATACTTGTAGATTTCGTTATTCTAACCGCACAAAAAGATTGTTATTAAGCACGAGACACGGCACGGGGGGATATAGCGATGACGGTCACTTTTTGCGTTGATTACGGCGCGTATTTTGCACCGTAGCGACAAGCAGTACTTGATGTATTGCGAGGCGATAAGATGCAAAAGACACAAAATATTATTTCGTGAAAATTCAATCTAATTTTATTTATTCAATACAAAGTGTACTTTGTAATACGCTTTCAGAGAGTTGCGTTCTACAAATTATCATAAAAATATATCGAGGCCGGGGGACACGGCACGGGGGGATATGGCGGTGACGGTCACTTTTTGCGGCGATTGCGGCGTGTATTTTGCACCGTATCGTTGAACAATATTTGAAATATTGCGATGCAATTCGGTATGAAAGACATAAATAATAACATATTTTATATTCCAATCGAGGCCGGGGGACACGGCACGGGGGGATATGGCGGTGACGGTCACTTTTTGCGGCGATGGCGGCGCGTATTTTGCACCGTAGCGACAAGCAATACTTTACGTATTGCGAGGCGATAAGATGCGAAAGACGTGTCGGAATCGGCGCAAAAAGTGCAAAAGAAAAAGCACCCATTTCTGAGTGCTTTTTCTTTTGGAAACCGGCATCGACATATCCTCCCGGGCCGTGTCCAGCCAAGTACTTTCTGCGCTGGTGAGCTTAACTTCTGTGTTCGGTATGGGAACAGGTGGGACCTCACCGCCATAGACACCGGTAATTGTTGAATGGTTGCACATTCACAACTGCATAGCTAAGTAGATTATTTCGCTGACTAAATTAAACAAGAAGATTAGAACCTGTTGATATTGTAATAATTTTGATTTAAGCCCTCGGCCTATTAGTATCGGTCAGCTCAATGCATTGCTGCACTTACACACCCGACCTATCAACCTTGTGGTCTACAAGGGGCCTTACTCAGATTTCTCTTTAGGGATATCTTATCTTGAGGCTGGTTTCACGCTTAGATGCTTTCAGCGTTTATCCAATCCGCACATCGCTACCCTGCTATGCCGCTGGCGCGACAACAGGTGCACAATAGGTGCGTCCACCCCGGTCCTCTCGTACTAGGGGCAGAGCCTCTCAAATATCCTACGCCCACGATGGATAGGGACCGAACTGTCTCACGACG
>CAYJCS010000139.1:0-4058 GCA_964368715.1 uncultured Bacteroidaceae bacterium
GTCCAACACTTTCAAATAGTTGATAAGTTCTTTTTCGGGGTGGTCGTCGTCACGGCTGAAAGCGGCGTCGTCCACAGGTATGCCTTCCGCACGCAAAACCGACATAATTTTTGAAGCAGAAGTGTTACGTGACCTAAGCAAAATCGCAATATCGCCGTAACTTAAAAGATTGCCTTTGTCGTCGGCAGGTGCTTTTCCCACAAGTTCATTGATTTTGGAGGCAATAAATGCCGCCTCGTATTCGGTGACGTCGCCGTCTTCTTCTCCGGGCGTATCCTCAAGAAGTTTGTATAATCCGCCGACTGTGCGGGTCTCCGGTTTTTGCATCGAGAAAAGATGCAACTCAACCGTGCCGCTTGTTCTGCCTGTTTCCTTTTCAAAAGCGGCTTCGTTTGCATAGTCTATATCGGCACTTTCCAAGGTCATAACCGCGCTGAAAACTCCGTTTACAAACTCCAAAATCTGGCTGTGGGAGCGGAAATTGCGGTTGAACGAAACTGCTTTGCCTTCACTTAATGCGTCTTCATAGCGCTTTAGGAACAAATCCGGATCGGCAAGTCTGAAGCCGTATATGCTCTGTTTGACGTCACCGACCATAAAGGCATTTTTGCTTATCAGCGAGTTGATAATGTATTCTTGCGTGGGATTTACGTCCTGACACTCGTCCACAAAAACGTAATCGTAGACGGCAACATTATCCAGTTCCCCGTTCGATTTCAAAATGTCGATAAGTTCCGTTGCCTTATGCTCCAAATCGGAAAAAGACAGCACGTTGTCGGCGGCTTTCAAGGCATATAGTTCTTTGTCAAAGTTAAGGATGATTTCGAGCAGTTTTTCCACATACCGTTTGTTTTGCATAAAGTCATTAACATAGACGTCTTTGTCGGCAAAAACCGCAAATGGCAAAAAGGTATTTTTTGCCGCAGTCTGACAATTTTTTATGCGGTTTATTATCTCTTCTGCAGTGTCACTGCCGGTTTTCTTTCTGGCACTGCTTAGCCACGAACTAATTGCACTATAACTTATGAGAGTGTCAAGTTCCCCGCGCGACGGGCTGTCGGAAATCAAAAGCAGCGTTTTCATGGCGCGGTTTATTGATAGAGCGTTATCCGCGTATGAATTTTCGCCGCAACCTATAAGAATAGGCAACAAATCTTCGGATTCTTTTTCGACGGCGACCGCAGCGCATTTAGCCGACGACACAAGGATATCAATAAAGGCGTTTTTATATGGGTCGGCATAACAGTTCTCAATCGTGTTCGAAAAGCCTACTCTATCGGGTTGCACGTCCAAATGCTGATAGAGTTTGATAAGGCATGAGCGGAAATCGTCGTCGTTTCTCGTCTTTGCAAAAACTGTGCTGACGGCTTTGAACACGTCGTCTCCGCTTTCATCGTACAAAGCAAAAACTTTGTCCAAAGCGCGTGACATATACGATTGGTGCGTCACTTCATCCAAAACTGAAAACGAAGGCGAAATACCCAACTTTTCAAAGTTTTCACGGATTAATGCCTGACAAAACGCGTGAATGGTGTTTATGTGTGCAAAAGACAATTCGTCGAGTTGCTTGCGGTATATTTTTGCCTCTTCGCCGCTTGATGTGCAGGCTCTCAAAAACAGTTCGTCTCGCAGTTTTTCTTTGAGTTCGATTGCGGTCGCATCGTTGTAGACCAAAATCAGCATATTTTTGAGCGATGCCCCGGCTCGTATTTTGTCTGCGATGGCAACGAGCATTGCCGTCGTTTTGCCGCTTCCCGCCGCAGCGGAAATCACTACCCTTCCGTCGGTGACTAATGCGCGCTGTTGATCGGGAGTCAAATCTGAAAATTTTATAACGTCGCCCATCAGTTGTTTCCTCCCTTATTTTTTGCACGCTCAGAAGTTTTTTGACCATCAACAACGTTTTGCATGTTGATTTTTTCATCCAAGCCTGTTTCACCGATGTTTACTTCGTTGTTTTCGCTCTCTTCTTCGATTTCAAATGCGTTTTCATTTAGATTGCGTTTCGCTCTAACGTTCTGTTCTTTATACGGACAAATTGTTGAATAGGAACAATATGCACAAGCGCCGTCTGCCGGCACAGGTTTGACATAACCGTTTAAGATTCCGCGCGCGCCCTCCGCCGACAGTGCTTTGGCGTATTTTGCAAGTTGCAAAAACTTCTCTTCGGACAAATAAGTGTTCAATAGCTTATTTCCTTTTTGCGCGACGGGAAGATACGTCGGAAGATTTTTGTCTGTGCTGTTGCAGTCCAATAGCCGTCTGATATCAGGGTCGTCGCTGACTTGTCCCCGCAGTTTATATCTTGCGTTTTCAGCGTCGAAAGCTTGAAAAATCGGCAGATAAAACACTCCTGCCGGTTTCAAATTGAGGTTTTCATATAACGCTTCCACATAAACGTAAAGTTGAAGTTTTTGGCCGTAGTATACTTCATTCAGCGGCAAAGCCGCACCTTTATAAGTTTTGTAGTCTATGACGGTAAAATAGTTGCCGCATCTGTCCACACGGTCGATTTTGCCTTCAAGTTCCACCTTCACGCCGTCAACCGTCACGGCAATGGGCTTCAATTCGCCGCCTTGCCCGAAATACGTCTCGAGATACGCGGGCTTAAACTCGGAACGAAGCGACAGCGCATAGAGATCGTTACACGCTTTTTCGCCCTCTTCTTTTACTCGCAGAAGTTGTCTTGAATCGGCACCGCCGCCAGATAATATTCGTGACAATTTTTCGTCGTTATTTACAAAGTCGTAAAACGCGGAAGAGGCAATCGCAGTCGCATTCTTCTCGGTTGCCTTCCCGTTTTTTAGAGCGCGGTAAAAACATTCGAGAATATAGTGCAAAAGTGTGCCGTGTTCGAGCGTTTTAATCTGACCTTCTTCACGCTCTTTAAGACGCAAAGTATAGTTCAAAAAATACATAAACGGGCATTTATAATAACATTCCAGTCGACTGACACTCGTTTTCATTGTTGTTACGCCACGGTTTAGCGGTGTCAACTCAAGTTTTTCGGGTAGGTTATACAACCTTTCAATCGGGCGTTTTTCCTCTTCGCTCAAAAACGAATAAGCCGCGCGGTAATATTCGATGTCGCCGTAAGGCGCGCGCGCGGATATCGCATTGTTCAAAACCTCGTATCGGCATGCGGTGTCGCTTGAAAAAAGTGCCG
Organism: uncultured Bacteroidaceae bacterium; assembly: GCA_964368715.1. Taxonomy (GTDB): domain Bacteria; phylum Bacillota; class Clostridia; order Christensenellales; family CAG-917; genus RGIG4097. The sequence goes on from CAYJCS010000139.1 coordinate 3,167, forward strand.
AAATTTTGTCATAAAAGGCTTGTTTGACTTTGGGTGAAGTCCCACGCATTCTCTCCGCTCCGTAATCGTCGAAGACCACTCTTTCCACAGGCAGAGGTTTTTTGTCTTGACAGATAACCGACTGCAACTGCGCGACAACCGTGGACGGCTTCAGTGGTCCCGACGGACAACTTTCCGCATATGACACAACAAGTTCGCCGCGCACCTTTTTTATTGCCTCCGTCACCGAAAACAGTTCAGTCAGCACCTTGCGTTTTGCATTTGGCGAAAGCGTCAGTCCCACTGTTTCCAAAAGTTCTTCGTCGTGCGGTGTCAGCACCGTGCCTCCGCTTTTTTCTGTTGGGAACAGCCCTGCATTTGCGCCAAGGATATATAAGTCTCTTCCGCCGATAAATCGGCTTTCCAAATCGCCGACGAATACGCAGTCAAGATAGGTCGGCACAAGGGATATCGTCAGTTTTTGAAGCATTGATTTTAAAATGAGTTCAAAACCGTCAATGTCGTATTTTCCGTCAAGCACGTCTTCTATCTCGTCAAGTACGGACTTGATTTTGCTGTCAACCTGCTCGGCGCATTTAAGATAATAGGCGCTGATCGAAGTCAGTTTGCCGGTATGATGCGCCCAAACTCCTTCGCATTCATCCAAAAAGAGGCGCGACGCTTCTATAAATTCTCCTATATCCGCTCCGTTTTTCGAAGATAAAAAGGGCGACAGAGCGTATATCAATTGCTTTCTTACCGATTCCGCCGCCAAAAGCAATTCGCCGCTGCCGTATGAAAAAGGCGAATTGAAAACGCCGAAATTTGCGCCGTATTCCAAAACGTAATTTTCAAACTTGAAAACGGCGTCCTCTCCGCTTGCTTTGTTTTCGCTCTTCGCGCTATTTTGATT
>CAYJCS010000140.1:0-4031 GCA_964368715.1 uncultured Bacteroidaceae bacterium
GTACAGGCTGATATCCTTTGCGCTATCTTTACCCTCAAGGTACAGAAGTTGCGCGACGATAATATCCGCGACGGCGTCATTGACCTCTCCCGTTAGAAAGATAATTCTGTCTTCAAGCAGACGCGAATAGATGTCGTAACTGCGTTCACCGCGTCCTGTCTGTTCAATAACCATTGGGACAAGTTGGTCTTTAATTCTCATAGTTTTCTCCTTCCGCGACCGCGGTTATAGGGCTCTTATACTCCCTTTTTCGACCGCTCCGCACACTTTTTACAAAGCGGCCGCTTTTAGGGTTATATGGATAAACTTTATGCTATTTGTCTGCAATTTCTGCCTTTTTTGCGGGTGCTTTTTTTGCGGCGGGTTTTTGGGCTGCATCGGCGGCTTTCTCTGTCGCTTCGGCAGGCTTTGCCGCTTTCTTCGCCGCAGGCTTCTTTGCGGGTTTTTCTTCTTCGTCGCCGACTTTGCCAACTGGTGCCGCAGCGGGCTTTTTGGTCGCCGCTTTGACGTTTGCGGTGTTGTTTTCTTTAAGCATTGCGAGCAGTTTGTCGGACAAAACTTGGTTGATCATATAATCAATTTGTTCTTTCTTGACGGTCTTTTTGAACTCGTCAACGCTCTTTCCCGCTTCGGATGCCGCTTTTTCCAATTTCTCGTCAATTTCCGCTTCGGAGAATTTCAGTTCTTCGGTCTTTACGATTTGTTCCATAACAAGGCGCACTTTGACGCTCTTTGACGCTTGGTCTTTATATTCGGCCTTGACCTGATCTTTGGTCATGCCGACGTAGGAAAGGTAATCGTCAAATTTGATGCCCTGATACATAAGGCGATATTCAAATTCATTGACCATATCTTCGGCTTCGGTTTCCACCATAGCATCGGGAATGTCAACGGTTGCACCGGATACGATTGCTTCGACAAGTGCGTCTTCGTACTCGTGTTCGGCACGCTTTTCACTTTCATCTGCTAGTTGTTTTTTGATGTCTGCTTTGTACTCGGCAAGGGTGTCAAATTCGGAAATTTCTTTGACGAATTCATCGTCAAGAGCAGGCAATTCCTTCACTTTTACGCCGTGAATTGTGCATTCAAAAACGCTTTCTTTGCCTTTTAGTTCTTCCGCGTGATAATCTTCGGGGAATTTGACGCTGACGGATTTTGTGTCGCCGGCTTTTACGCCCACAAGCTGTTCTTCAAAACCGGGAATGAAACTGCCGCTTCCAAGTTCGAGTTCGTAATGCTCGGCAGAGCCTCCGTCAAACTTTTCTCCGTTGACGTAGCCGACAAAGTCGATGTCCACGATGTTTCCAATCTGCGCCGCAGTGTCGATGTCGACAAGACGCGCCTGTTTTTGGCAATTTTGTTCAACCGCATCGTCAACTTGTTTTGCGGTGATTTTTTCCACTGTCTTATCGATGGAAAGGCCTTTGTATTGTCCCAGTTTCACTTCAGGTTTCACGGTGACGACAAGAGTGAACGTCGCGCCGCCGTCTTCTTTGAAGTCAAAAGCCGTCAGTTCGGGCTGTGCGACCACGTCCAAAGATTCCTCTTTTGAAAGTGCTTCGCCGTATGCCTCGGGGATAACTATATCCATAGCGTCTTCGTAAAATACCTCTTTTCCGTAAACACCTTCAATGACTTTCATAGGAACGTGTCCCTTTCTGAATCCCTGAATTTGAAACTTGTGCTTATTCTTTTGATAAGCCTCTTCGATTGCCTTTTTAAAGGTGTCGGCGTCGATGTCAAATACGAGTTTGACTTGGTTTTTTTCCATCTTTTCTAGTGAATAACTCATTTGTCCTTCCTTTAACGCTCTTACGCGCAGTATATTTGATAAAGTAAAGACAAATATAGCATAGCAAAATGCAAATTGCAATCGTAATTGAGAGGCTATTTTTTCTTTTTACCGCACTTTATCTTCTTTTAATCGACCCAGATAACCAATTTACAGCCCAACATGTTTGATTTCAAGTTGAAGTTATTACATATTCGTGTATAATGTTCGATATGGGCAGCGATTTATTTGCACTTTCCGCATTGACGGCGGAACTTAACGAAACTCTAAGAGGCGCAAGAGTCGACAAAATCGTCCAACCGGACGTTGACGAGTTGCGCTTCACTTTGCGCGCAAAAGGTAAGACCGTTTGTCTTTGCGCCTCGTGCAACGCTTTGGCGCCCAGGCTTCATCTTACGGAATCCAAAAAAAACAATCCGCAACTTGCGCCGTCTCTTTGTATGCTGCTTAGAAAGCATCTTGCCGTCAGCACGCTAGAAAGCGTAACGGTGGAAAACGACGACCGCATTATCAGACTCAAATTCAACGCTCGAACAGAAATGAAAGACAACGCTGTTTTTTATCTTTTTGTTGAGATTATAAGCCGTTACAGCAATATTGTTTTCACCGACGAAAATTATATAATTTTGGACGCAGTAAAGCACTTGCCGCTTGAAATCGCACGCGACCACATCGTTTTGCGCGGCGTAAAATATCAGCCTGTCGGGCAAGACAAAATCAGTTATCTAACCGCGCCGATTTCCGTTTTTGATAACTTTGAACGGGGTGATTTACACCGTTATATCCTTGACAACATTTCGGGCTTTTCAGGCATTACCGTTTCGGAGTTGATTTATAGAGCCGGTGTTGAAAACAACCAAAGCGGCGCACTTTCCAACAGCGACAAAAACGCACTTTTTGCCGTAATTGAAGAATACAGAAACATCATAGGTTCTCCTCTCTTCAATCCTTGTATCGCGGAGGGAAAAGAGGTTTTTCCTTACCCTTATGCAATATGCAATAAAAACGTCCGATTCTTCCCCACGATGAGCGAAGCATACGACGCTCTTTATACCGTCGCCGATGGCGAAATACGCAACAAAGCAAGACTTAAAATACTTACGACTGCCGTAAAACACCTAAAAACGCGCGTGGAAAAAAACATCGCCACAGACCTAGAAAGGCTTGAAGAATGTGAAAATATGGAAGATTTTCGCATCAAAGGCGAACTTATCGTTGCTTATATCTACAAAATAAAGAAAGGCGATACTACTCTCATATGCACGGATTATAATACGGGAAACGAAGTGGAAATCCCCCTTGACGAACAACTTACCCCGTCAAAAAATTCCGCGGCCTACTATGCAAAGTATAATAAATTAAAGCGCACAAAAGAATTCACCGAAAAAAAACTCATAGCCGACCGGTTGCTTTATAATTATGTTTTATCTGTGGAAGAGGAACTAAACAGCCTTAAACCCAACGAGCCTTCAACCGCCATCGAAGAAGAACTTGCTGCCTTGAACGCTTTCAAAAAAAAGGCGCAAAAAGGAAAGCCGAAGAAGGAGAAACCCGAGCCGCCCTACACATATTCGGTGGACGGTTTCACCGTGCTTAGAGGCAAAAACAATCTGCAAAACGACGAACTTACCTTCAGAATCGCATCTTCAAGCGATACTTGGCTCCACCTTAAAAACACGCACGGCGCACACGTTATAATTCTTTCAGAGGGCCGCTCTGTTCCTGATAGTGTGATTTTGAAAGCGGCCGAAATCGCCGCATGCTCAAAGGGCGCGAGTTGCGAAGTCGACTACACTTTAAGGCGGAACGTCAAGCGTCAACCAAACGGGCACCCGGGGCAAGTAATATACACAAATTACAAAACTATTATCGTCAATCCAGACGAACATTTTGAATTTCTGAAGAAATAATTCCGCAATTAAAAATCTAGGTAAAAAACGTAGTAAAATCAGTTATTTTAGTGAAGTATTACACAAAATCCTGTTTTTTAGAATACTTTTGAGCGAAGATGAGGCTAGAACTGCCTAATTTAAAGTCTTTCTCAATTTATCCAACACGTTAATAAAGTAATCGGGAAGCGGACATTCAAACGTCATTGCCTCCTTTGTTATAGGGTGGAAAAGCGTCAATTCGGCTGCGTGGAGGAGTTGACCGCTTGAATATAAAACAGTGGAACCGCCGTATAATTCGTCGCCGACAATAGGATGATGCAAACTTGCGGCGTGTACCCTAATTTGAT
>CAYJCS010000141.1:0-4023 GCA_964368715.1 uncultured Bacteroidaceae bacterium
GGATAGTACTTTGTGTGAAGCACTTCGTGCGCGATATGGCTGTTGGGTTCACCGAGAAACTCTTTGTAGATATCCACGACTTCGGGGTTTGCGTGAGAAGTACGCAAGATATTATCTTTATCCGTGTCGTAAATCGCTTTTGCACGGGTGCCCTTGACATCACCGAAGTTGCGCACAAACGCACTCTTAATAGGTTGTCCGCCACCGTTGACGCAACCGCCCGGGCAGGACATAATTTCTATAAAGTGATATTTGCTTGTGCCGGCTTTGACATCGTCCATAATCTTACGCGCATTTGCAAGTCCGCTGGCTGCGCAAACGTTCACACTGATTTCTCCGCCGTCTTTTAGAGGTATGTTGTATGTTGCTTCCTTTATGCCTTCCGTTCCGCGGACTGCCTTGAAGTCGAGAGAAGGGGCTTCCTTGCCTGCGAGTATCGCGTAGACTGTACGGAGTGCCGCTTCCATAACGCCGCCGGTTGCGCCAAATAGCAAACCTGCGGAAGAACCGATGCCGAAGGGAGCATCAAATTTTTCTTCGGGAAGAGCTTCGTAATAGATGTTCATTTGTTTGATCATCTTTGCGAGTTCACGCGTGGTCAATGCGTAATCGATATCGGGTACTCCTGCCGCGCTCTGTTCCGCTCTGCCTTTTTCAAATTTCTTTGCTGTGCAAGGCATGATGGAAACAACCACCATATCTTTGGGGTCGATGCCGAGTTTCTTTGCAAGATAAGTCTTACAAACCGCGCCGAACATCTGTTGAGGGCTTTTGCAGCTGGACAAATGATCAAGTTCGGTGGGGAAATTGTGTTCGCAGAACTTTATCCATGCAGGAGAGCAGGACGTAAGCATGGGAAGCACGCCGCCGTTTGTAATTCTGCCTAAAAGTTCCGTTCCCTCTTCCATAATGGTAAGGTCGGCTGTGAAATCGACGTCGTAAACTCCTTTGAAGCCTAAGCGACGCAGAGCGGCGACCATTTTGCCTTCGACGTTGCTTCCCATAGGCATGCCGAATTCTTCACCGAGTCCGACTCTGACGGAAGGAGCGGTGCCGACGACGACGTACTTTTTGGGATTGGCGATTGCGGCGAGCACATCGTCGATATCTTCTTTCTCATGAAGTGCGCCTGTGGGGCAAGCCACTATGCACTGTCCGCAGTTTACGCAGGGAGTATCAGCAAGATTCATCTCGAATGCACAACCGATATGGGTGTCAAAACCTCTTGCGTTTGGCCCTATGACCGAAACGGATTGATAATCACGGCATGCTGCCACGCAACGGCGGCAAAGCACGCACTTGTTGTTATCGCGGACGATGGACGGAGACGATTTGTCGATAGGATATTCAATGCTTACACCGTCATATTTGTGGACGTCGCATCCAAATTCGTTGCTGAGTGTTTGAAGTTCGCAATTTTCATTGCGAGGGCAACTTAGACATTCCTTTTTGTGGTCGCTGAGCAGCAATTCCACTGTGGTCTTGCGGCATTCGCGGATATAAGGAGTGTTTGTCTTGACTTCGATAACATCAAAGCGGGGGTCTTTGTTGAGAGGATAGACGCACGATGCGACAAGTCCTCTTGCTCCGGACACTTCGCATACGCAGATGCGGCAAGCGCCGATGGCGTTGATACCTTTCAGATAACAAAGAGTGGGAATTTTTATGCCTGCTTGAAACGCAGCGTCGAGCACTGTCGTACCCTCTTCCACTTCAATGTTAATACCGTCTATTTTAACTTTAATTTTAGCCATAGTATTCACCTCATTATTCCTTTACGATTGCGCCGAATTTGCAGTTATCCTTGCACAGTCCGCATTTGATGCACTTTGCAGGATCGATGACGTGCTTTTCTTTGACCTTGCCGGAAATGGCTCCGACTGGGCAATTTCTTGCACAGAGCGTGCAACCCTTGCATGCGTCGCTTATGCTGAATTTAACAAGTCCTTTGCAAACATGGCAGGGACATTTCTTATCCACTATGTGGGAGACGTACTCGTCGCGGAAATACTTGATTGTGGAAAGCACGGGGTTGGGAGCGGTTTGTCCGAGTGCACACAGAGAATTTGCTTTGATATAATTGCACAGTTCCTCCATTGCGTCCAAATCTTCGAGCGTCGCGGTGCCGTTTGTGACTTTCTCAAGATACTCGAGCAGTCTGCGATTTCCGATACGGCAAGGCGTGCACTTTCCGCAACTTTCGTCAACGGTGAATTCCAAGAAGAACTTTGCGATATCGACCATGCAGTTGTCTTCGTCCATGACAATCATACCGCCGGAACCGATGATGCAACCGATTGCCGCCAAAGACTCATAGTCCACGGGTGTATCGATAAGGCTTGCGGGAATGCAGCCGCCGGAAGGACCGCCGGTTTGCACGGCTTTGAGTTTCTTGCCGTTTGGTATGCCGCCGCCGATATCATATATGATTTCCTTCAATGGAGTTCCCATAGGAATTTCTACAAGGCCGGTGTTGTTGATTTTGCCGCCGAGTGCAAAAACTTTGGTGCCCTTGGATTTTTCGGTGCCCATAGAGGCAAACCATTCGGCGCCCTTTATGATGATTTGGCAGACGTTTGCGTAAGTTTCAACGTTGTTAAGTATAGTAGGTTTGGCAAACAATCCTTTGTTCGCGGGGAACGGAGGACGAGGACGAGGTTCGCCGCGCTTGCCTTCGATTGAAGTCATAAGGGCGGTTTCTTCGCCGCATACGAATGCGCCGGATCCAAGGCGGATTTCAAGGTCGAAATCAAAGCCGGTTCCCAAGATATTCTTGCCGAGCAGCCCATATTCTTTGGCCTGCGCAAGTGCGATTTTAAGGCGTTGCACTGCGATAGGATATTCCGCTCTGACGTATATGAAACCTTGGGAGGAGCCAATTGCATATCCTGCGATTGCCATTGCTTCAAGCACTGCGTGAGGATCGCCTTCAAGTACGCTTCTGTCCATAAATGCACCGGGGTCACCTTCGTCGGCGTTGCAGCAAACGTATTTGACGTCGCCAACTGCATTACGGCAAAATTGCCATTTCATACCTGTCGGGAAACCTGCGCCGCCTCTGCCGCGAAGTCCGCTTGCTTTGATAACTTCGATGACTTCTTGAGGTTGCATGGTGGTCAATACTTTTATAAGAGCCTGATAGCCGTCGTAGGCAATGTATTCATCAATTTCTTCGGGGTTGATTACGCCGCAAAGACGAAGTGCAACACGCGTTTGTTTTTTATAAAAATTGGTGTCGCTGAGTGCCTTGACGGTACCCTCGTCTTTTCCGTGTTCTTTGAGTAGTAAACGGGTGACGATACGACCCTTTATGATGTGTTCTTCAACAACTTCTTTTACGTCGGAAGGCTTCATGTTCGCATAATACGCACCCTCTGGGTAGACAACGCAAAGAGGACCGTTTGCACATAGACCAAAGCAACCGGTCGTCACGACTTGCACGTCTTGTTCAAGTCCTCTTTCTTTAAGAAGTTTTTCGAACTCTGCTTTAACCGCGGGACTTTGATTGCTGGTGCAACCTGTGCCTCCGCAGATAAGTATGTGACTTCTAAACATAATGATTCCTCCGTGATTATTCGTTGGTTATTAGATAATCGGCACAAACGTTACCGTTAACGATATGGTTGGCGATTATGTTCTTCGCTTTTTCCGCATCGACGTGGATATAGGTGACTTTTTCTTGTCCGGGGACAAAAACTTCGACAATGGGTTCGAGTTTGCACATGCCCAGACATCCGCTTCTTGTCACTTTCACGTTTTTAAGTTGTCTTTTTGCAACTTCGTCAATGAGAGTGTTGTAGACAGGACGCGCACCGGCTGAAATGCCGCAGGTAGCCATGCCGACAACTACGCGGGTTTCATTCTCCGTTGAATTGTCGCGCAAAATAATTTCAGACTGCATCTTGTCTCTTATAGCCTTTATATCGGCGATAGACTTCATAATTTTGCTCCTCCAATTTGTTTTATATTTTCTTTTATCATTTGCCTTACAAAAAGTAAGATTTCAGGTTCACAGACGGACAC
>CAYJCS010000142.1:0-4021 GCA_964368715.1 uncultured Bacteroidaceae bacterium
GGCGATTTCGGTCCCGACGAAGGCAGATTTCTTTCTCCCAAAATCGAAGCGATTAAAACAGTACTCAGTTATTGCGAGTTAACAGGCGATGAAAAGGCGCTTGTGTTTTTGAGAAAATTTTTCAAAAATCAATTTAATACCTTTGGAATTACTCCTTGCTGGTATCACTCCAGAGCGCGTTTGCTTGAAGAAATACCCGCTATTGAGCGAGTGTTTAAAGAGACCGACGCGGAGTGGTTGCACGACCTTGCGGAGAGACTTAGAGAGACAAGCACAAACTGGTTCAAACTTGCAGAACGTTTCCCCTACAAAAAACCTGCAAACAATTATATTTCGCAGATTGCTGCGGCAAGGGTAAAAAAGCTGGTGGAAAGTTATGAAAGCGCAACGGAAAGCGACTTGCCGGATGCAAAAGAGTTGACGGTTGACAAGTCGAACCGTGAATGGAAAAAATCCTCTCATTGTTTTGCGGTGCAAACTTCCGGCGTAAGTGTGGCAAAGGCCGTCAAATATCCTTGCATTTACGGGCGTTTTATTGGCGATGACGAGTTGAAAGAGCTGTCGCTGAAACTTATTGCAAACGTAGAGCGCTATCACGGGAACGCAACGGGAATGTTTTCATCGGACTTTCGTCTTGCAGGCACCTGCCCGACACGCGGCATCGACGTCGAAAGCGCAGTGGAAATGATAGAATCCCTTGTTGACGTGATTGCAGAAACAAACGACTCTTACTCAGCGGACCTTCTTGAACAGATTGCGTTTAACGTTATCCCTGCCGCTGCGTTTGAAGACGTAAGCGCCGTTCAAGATATATTATTGCCAAATCAAGAAGAAGCGTCTGTGGAAAGAGCTTCAAAGTTTAAACACACCGAAAGCGGGAACGCTTTTATTAGCGGCAAGCTTTCGCGCGGAGCGGTTGCACTTATATCCGCCTATCCTCTCTTTATGCAGTCGCTTTGCATGACGAGAGAAAAGGAACTGGATTTTTTAACTTACGCGCCGTGCACCATTGAAACTGTGATTGACGGATACCGTATAAAAATAAAAGAAGAAACGGGCTATCCTTTCCGCAACACAATAATTTTCAAGGTTGAAGAAGCGGAAGGCGACCCGGAACTAAAAATCAATTTCCGTGTGCCCGGGAATACGGCGATGCAACTTGTATCGGGCGGACAAGTGGTTGCCACGGGGGCTAAATCCATTTCTGTAAAGTGCGTACTGAAAAAAGGAAGCACCTTTATGCTCAAACTGGATATACCTCTCGTTGCGGTTGAAAATCGTGACGAAACAATATCCTTGATGAAGGGCAACGTGCTTATGGCATCGAGGTTTGTTTCCGAAACAGGCACTTCTGCGGAGGACAAGCACATTTTCGACGTACGATTCGTCAAGAGATGGAACTTCGCTCCCGTCGTATCGAAGCACTCTTCAAACGGACTGCGACGTCTCTATGACAGCGAACAGACGATTGTCAACACTATTGGCGAAATTCCTTTTTCGCATGACAGACCGCCGTTTGAACTGAAAATCAAAAGCAAAAACGTGCTAAACTGGGATTATGACTTGAACGGTGTTCCCTTTATACCCAAAAAGCCGCAATTTTCAGAAGAAACTATGGAGCGTTCTTTTGTGCCGATTGGTTGCACAAGCGTAAGAATGTCGCACTTTCCGCTTTGCGTCAAAGCGAACTATTGACAGGTTGCTTCGTTGAGCATACAATTTGAGATATGAGAGAATTGGAGAGAACATATTCAAGATCCGAAAGAATCGTCGCAAAAGCAAAATTCACTTACTGGGTGTATTTGCGCGAGGTGCTTCTGGCCGCTGTTTTGGGCGGTATACTTGCGGTTATTTGGATATTTGCAGACCAAATCGAAGGGCTTATAAAAATAGAATTTCTTACGGAAGCAGTTTTGAAATACATTCTCTTGGGTTGTGCGGGCGCCGTACTGTTGGCAGTTCTTATGGAGGCCGTCAGCCGTTATAGAAAAGAGGCGCTTATAACTCAGGAAAAGTTTGTAGCGCGCTCGGGTGTTGTTTCTCTGAAAAACGCTCAACTTCCCATAAACGAGATAAAATCCGTTGAAACAAAGCAGATGTTATTTCAGCGATTGCTACGTTACGGAAACGTCACGATAATAACCGACGCTGAGAAACCGCTTATAGTGAAATGGGTAGTACAGCCAGAAAGGTTTGCACAGAAGATCACGAAACAAAAAACCCGCACGGAAAAAGACGAAAACAAGGCGATGAGATTGACTCTCGCTCCTACTACTAAAAGAAATTTCGGCGATGAAATTTAACAAGAGACAATCAAAGTAAAGAAAATTGAAATTTTACAAATTAAAACGCCCGCAGAGCGGGTGTTTTTTAATTTTATTGTGAATTGCGCTCGACGGCAGAAATGCTCAAACCATTTTCATTTACCGAATTTAAATCAATCCCCAAGTTCCAAAAACGATTTGACTTATCACCATTAAAATCAATCCGATAACAACAATATGAAGTGCGTAGATTATGAGCGCGTGGCGGCCCAAGAATGATACGGGTCGCTGCCAACCCCTGTCAAATATTGGCATAAGACTGCGTTTTTTTCCGTAAACAAGTGGTTGAATAAGCACGCCGAAATAGAAAAATGCTATCCAGGGCACTATCGGGAAAAAGTCCAAAGGACTGAAATGATACAAAACGTATGAGTCAATATGCGTGTAGGTTATAGGCATGCCGTAGTCGATGTAGGCGTTGCCCAAAAAGAATTGCCATATTCCGGCGATTGCCTCCGTAGGTCGATAAAGGTGATAGACGAGGCTTGTGGCAATAACGGCCGCAATCGAAAAAAGCGATATTACAATTTTATTTTTCTTTGAAATTATCTCCAAAAATGCGTATGACAGCAGACAGAACGACAAGAATTGCAAAACGCCGAAGTGGATAAAAGTGCCTTTTACGCCCAAGACGAAATCGCTGACATAAGTCAAAACTGAAATAATCAACGCAACAAAGGAAAGTTGCAGGGCACGTTTCAAGTTATTTCGGGACAAAGAACAGGAAATTCCGCATATTGAAAAGAAAAAAAACAAAACTATTGGGTGACCTATTTCTCTCAAATTATTATGTAAATAAGTATCACAAAGGCGGCAAAGGGCGGGACCAAAGCCTTCACCTGCAAGATGCCTGCCATACCATACCGGTCCGAAAAAGTCGGCAAGGAGCACCGCGGTGTGATCCAAAATCATAAGGAGAACGCAAAACCCGCGCAGAAAATCGATTTCCCAAATACGTTTTTTGGGGTGCTTTGTAAAACCGAGAATGCCCTCTTCGGGCGGGGCGAGTATTCCGCGTTTAACCGACAGTATTTCGGCGGATTTTATCGTTTTTGCTTCGGTCGACTCTACCATCTTTTCTCCTTTTTCAACTTGTATTCGCTTGCGACTTGTTTGAGCCCGTCGCCGTGCTCTTCGTAAAGATCGTAACGGTTTGAATATTCGTACACAATCACGTCGGGATTGACTTTGCTTTTATATATTTTGGGTGCTTCCGGAGCGTTTCTGCCTGCATTTGAAGTGTCGTATTCAATGACATCTTGTTTTGCAAAAAATTTACGGTAAGGACGGAGAATAATATTTTTGTAGGCAATTATCACCGAACAGACAAGAGTTATGCAAAAGCCCGCCGTATAAAGCTTTCCGTCCGTGGTCGGGACGAAAAGCCGGAAGTCAAAAATGAAATAAAGCACGGCTCCGTAGATTAGATAGGCGATGGGCACATACAGACCGAAATAATAAATACCTTTGCCGATAACTGAGCAAACTGCTTTGGCTATCCGCCATAAAACGCCAAGCGCAGTTGTAAACGCTCCTCCAATCAAACATCCGCCCGCTCTCATTTGATTTAGAATAACACGCAAAAAGTTAGATGTCAAAGGGCATCTTGACTTTGTAAATGGCAACTGCTAGAATTATTTTATTGCGTAAAAGCGCGTATGGAGGCAATATGTTTAATATTTTACCCAAGCCCACAA
>CAYJCS010000143.1:0-3961 GCA_964368715.1 uncultured Bacteroidaceae bacterium
CAATTCAAAGGAGATAGAGCATATGCCCAAACAAAAAACGCACAGCGCTTCTAAGAAGCGTTTCAGAAAAAGTGCAAACGGCCATTTCAAAGCGGATCACAGTGGTCACGATCATATTCTGACCAAGAAGTCAACCAAGAGAAAGAGATCTCTCCGTCAAGCCCAGTATATGGATGCGACCAAAGAGAAGGAACTCAAGAAATTGTTGCCCTACGACTAAGGAGATATAGAAAATGAGAGTTAAAAGAGCAGTAAACGCAGTAAAAAAGCGCAGAAAGATAATGAAGCAAGCCAAAGGCTACTTCGGTGGAAAGCATCGCCTTTACCGTATAGCCAAACAACAAGTAATCCGCAGCGGTTACTATGCGTACGTCGGCAGAAAGCAGAAAAAGCGTGACTTCCGTCAACTTTGGATTGCACGTATCAACGCAGCCGCCCGTATGAACGATCTCAGTTACAGCAAACTAATGCACGGCCTTAAATTGGCGGGCATAGATCTCAACCGCAAGGTGCTAAGCGAGATTGCTATCTCCGACCCCAAAGCGTTTGCAGATCTTTGCGACAAAGCCAAAGCGGCGCTTGCAGCATAAATAACGGAGGGCGCAAAACAATGCGCCCTTTTTTCTACGCGCGCGAGCACTATAACGCGAAAAATAATTGCGACAGGCCGGTAACATGGATATTATCACTTCATCAAGCAACCAATTTGTCAAACTTACCCGTTCATTATCGGACAAAAAAGTCCGCTTGGACACGGGACTGTTTGTCATTGAGGGAGGCGTTTTAATCAAGGATTTGCCTTCAAGCGTTGAAGTTGAATTTATCCTTGCCGTCCCTGAGCGTGAGCAAGAAGTTCAGAAACTAGTTGATACTGCACGCGCGCAGGTGTATTATATAAGCGACAGTTTGATGAAGTCACTTTCAGACACGGTGACGCCTTTTGGGATAATCGCCGTGGCAAAAAAACCGCTTACGGAATTTTGCTTGCCGGTGGGCAATGCGATTCTTCTCGACGGCGTTTCCGACCCCGGAAACTTAGGCACGATACTTAGGACTGCGGCCGCATGCGGTTTCAACACGGTATATCTACTTAACTGTGCCGATTGTTATTCACCAAAGACCGTGCGCGCCTCAATGGGCGGCATATTCAAGGTGAAAACCGTCGAAGTTACAGATGAGCAAGCACTTTCGCTTGTCAGCGCAACCAACAGCGCCGCGCTTGATATGTTGGGAGAAGATTTAACTTTGAACGGCATAACTTCGCCCGTGTTACTGGTCGCAGGCAGCGAGGCTCACGGCGTCAGCGCACCTTTGATTGAGGCATCAAAAACTGTGCTATCCCTGCCTATGCAGGGCGGTATCGAATCTTTGAACGTAGCGGTGGCTTCAGCCGTTGCGATGTATTACACAATAAGGAGATCAAAATGAGCGGACATAGCAAATGGCATAATATTCAGCAGAAAAAAGGCAAGAGTGACGCCGCGCGCGCCAATGTTTTCACAAAGATAGGCAGAGAAATTGCGGTTGCCGTCAAAAACGGCGGTGCGGACCCCGATTCAAACAGCAAACTTCGCGACGCCATTGCCAAAGCAAAAGACAACAATATGCCCAACGACAATATAAACCGCAGCATCAAAAAAGCGAGCGGCGAATTGGGCAGCATAAATTATGAAGAAAATACTTACGAAGGTTACGGCGTAGGCGGAACGGCATTCCTTGTTGAAACATTGACAGACAACAAAAACCGCACGGCAGGCGACGTAAGACACTTGTTTGACAAATTCGGCGGAGCGCTGGGGGTCAGCGGAAGCGTGTCGTTTATGTTCAAACGCAAGGGCGTAATCACTGTTGCAAAGAGCGACATAGAAGAAGACGACCTTATGATGTACGCACTTGACGCGGGCGCTGAAGACATTTCTTCCGAAGACGACGAAGTGTTTGAAGTCTTGACCGCTGCAAACGATTTGCATTCGGTCAGAGCGGCTCTTGAAGAAAGCGGCGTGAAAGTGCTTTCGGCTGACGTTGATATGATACCCGACACAGAGGTCACTCCCGACGAATCACAGCAAGGCACGCTCCTTAAGATGATTGACAAACTGGAAGAACTCGACGACGTTCAAAACGTATATCACAACGCTGTTATAACAATAAGCGAAGAAGACGATGATTGACGTAGTAAAACTTTGCCAAAAGACAAAAGCCGCGTCCTATAAGGAGGCAGGGTACACCGCTGAAGAGAAAAATAACGCTCTAGGGGCAGTTTCGACACTCCTTACTGAAGAGAAAAATATAGCCGCCCTCAAAGAGGCAAATGCTCTTGATATAAATATTGCTCTCGCCGCCGGCAAAGACGCCACTTTTATAGACCGCCTTACGCTCACAGATAAACGCATTGTGGCAATGAGAGAAGGCATCGCACAAATCATTTCTTTGCCCGATCCCGTGGGAGAAATCGTTGAAGATTACGTCGTAGCGAGCGGAATATACATCAAAAAAGTCCGCGCGCCCCTTGGAGTCATCGGCATAATTTACGAATCGCGTCCAAACGTCACGGTTGATGCCGCCGCACTTTGCATAAAAAGCGGAAACGGCGTCGTTTTGCGTGGCGGGAAGGAATCCATAAACTCCAACAGAACGCTTTACCAAATCATGAAAGATGGCATAGAAAGCGTCGGCTTGGACGGCGATATCGTCGGTTTTGTGGACGACACGTCAAGAGAAGCGTCCGCGCTTATGCTCAAACAGTCCGAATATATCGACGTGCTTATTCCAAGAGGCGGCGAAGGTTTGAAACACTTCGTGCTTGAAAACGCGGCAATGCCGGTTATCGCTTCCGCAGGCGGCAACTGCCACATTTATGTCCAAAAAACCGCCGAATTTGATGAAGCGGTAAAAATTGTCATCAATGCAAAAGTGCAACGCCCTTCAACGTGCAATGCAGCGGAACATCTGTTGGTTGACCGTGAAATCGCAAAGGACTTCTTGCCAAAAGTCTACGAGGCACTTAAAGAAAACAACGTCGAGGTTCTGGGCGATCAAGAAACTGCCAAAATTCTGCCGGTTTTAGTCGCAACGGAAGACGATTACAAAACGGAATTTTTGGGCTACAAAATGACAATCTCGGTTGTTGACGGTGTCAATGAAGCGGTGGAAATTATCAACGCAAACGGCACTTCTCACTCCGAAGCAATATTATCAAAAGACCAAGCGGCAATGGATTATTTTTGCAAATACGTTGATGCCGCCGCGGTGTATACAAACGCATCCACGCGCTTTACGGACGGATTTGAATTCGGCCTCGGCGCGGAAATGGGCATCAGCACACAAAAACTGCACGTCCGCGGACCGGTAGCGTTGAAGGAATTGACTTCCGTCAAATACGTCATAACCGGACACGGAGAGGTCCGCAAATAATATTTGCGGCAAAATACAAACTAAAGGCGGTTGTTGACGGTGTCAATGAAGCGGTGGAAATTATCAACGCAAACGGCACTTCTCACTCCGAAGCAATATTATCAAAAGACCAAGCGGCAATGGATTATTTTTGCAAATACGTTGATGCCGCCGCGGTGTATACAAACGCATCCACGCGCTTTACGGACGGATTTGAATTCGGCCTCGGCGCGGAAATGGGCATCAGCACACAAAAACTGCACGTCCGCGGACCGGTAGCGTTGAAGGAATTGACTTCCGTCAAATACGTCATAACCGGACACGGAGAGGTCCGCAAATAATATTTGCGGCAAAATACAAACTAAAGGCGGTTAAACCGCTAAATTATTATGGACAAAAGAATTTATTTCGATCACGCGGCAACCACGCCGCTGTCAAAAGAAGCGTTTGACGCTATGTATCCTTACTTTTCTGATATTTTCGGAAACGCCAACAGTCAGCATGCTTTCGGGCGCGACGCAGCCGCCGCAGTGCTCTCGTCAAGAGAAAAAATTGCAAAGTGTTTGGG
>CAYJCS010000144.1:0-3958 GCA_964368715.1 uncultured Bacteroidaceae bacterium
AAAAACAAAAATTTTTTTCTATACATAGATAAGGCAAGCTAAAAGAAAAGTGAAAATATGGTTGAAAAAAGGCGGATTGGAAGTTATAATTGGACATATGGTTGGGAAAGAAGAATTCTGGGCAGAAGCAAAAAACGAATTGTCCAAGACAATGCAAGCGATAAGTTACGAGGTTTGGGTCGAAAGACTTGAGCCTGTTTGTTTTTGTGGGAGCGTTTTTGTGCTTGCAGCAGAAACTGCGTCGGCAAAAAAAACAATAGACGAAAGGTACCGCGATCAGATAAAAGAAGTGATTGTGGCTCTAAATCCCACCGTTAGCGATATTGATATAATTACCGTCTCCAAAAAGAAAGATTATCTTGAAAAACAAACGGAAATTGTGCCGGGCGTCGGTATCGTCATAGACGATAAAAAACAAACAGAAGAAAAGCGAAATCAGTTTATAGAAAGATACACCTTTGAAAATTTTATTGAAGGCCAATCCAACAATTACGCGCTTGCCGCAGCAAAAACAGTTGCTGAAAATCCGGGTGGGAAATACAATCCGCTCTTTATTTATAGCGGCGTTGGACTTGGGAAAACGCACCTTTTGCACGCAATCGGAAATTATCTGCATAAAAATTCGCACCGAACAAGCGTAGTTTACGCAAACAGCGAAACAATAGTCAACGAGTTTATCTCCACTCTCCAAAAAAAGAGCAATGAGGAAAGCAATAAATTCAGAGAGAAATATCGCGCCTGTGACGTTCTTATGATAGACGACGTGCAATTTTTGGTCGGTAAAACCGCTATGCAGGAAATGTTTTTTCACATATTCAACGATCTTTATCAATCAAACAAGCAAATTATATTAACTTCCGACCGCGCGCCGAAAGACCTGGCCACTCTAGAAGAGCGACTTCGCACTCGTTTTGCCTGGGGCTTGACCGTCGATATTCAAGTGCCCGACACTGAAACGCGCATTGCCATTTTGAAAAATAAAGCGGCGCAGGAAAAATTTATACTATCCGACGAAGTAGCCTCCTATATTGCCGACAATGCAACCACAAATATACGCGAAATGGAAGGTTTGCTGACCAAAATCATATTTTACAGTTCGCTTACCAACCACCCTATCAACACCAAAGAGATGGCACACGACGCGCTGCAAGACTTTATAGAAGAAAAAAAGGACGTCCTTGACGCCGGCGATATAATTTCAACCGTCTGCAAATACTTCAAAATAACAACGGAAGATATATTTTCCAAACGCAAAACCAAAAATCTCGTCGAACCACGCATGATCGCCATCTACCTTATTACCGAACTCCTTTCAATGACGCTCGCGGGTATCGGACAAATGTTCGGCGGCAGAGACTATACAACCATTATCCACGCACGCGACAAAATCAGCGAGGAAATCAAAACCGATAAACGCATTAAACTCGTCGTCGCAGATATCAAAAACATGCTGCTCAACAGGTAATAAAGTTCAAAAACTTTAAAAAATATCTATTGAAAAGTATCTTCACTTAAAAAAATTAAACAATTCACAAACTTTTTCAATCAAACAGATATGGCCATAAATTGATTATTATATAGGATACAATAACACCCTCTCCCAAAAAAATTTAGGATTTATGAAAATGTATATGTTTAAATATAACGGGAGAAGGACAATTTATAAATCAGCCGAAAGTGTGAAATTTTCAAATTTTACTTTCGGCTAAAATATATAAAAGTTTTGGGGTTTGCAAAGGGGGCTTTTGCCTAAAAGCCCCCTTTGAGTCAAACAAACCTTCCATAAATAAAAAACTCCCATTACAGGGGGCTTTTTTTAATTTGGCCGTATTGACGGGGATATTTATCGGGAGTAGGGCGTGTTTTTTTGAAGATAATAAGGCAGCGTCGGTCGCCCGAAGGGAGAGAGAAGTGATGCGCGGTGTAGGTGCAAGAGAGGATTTTGGCGGCAGATTTTGAAATGTTGAGTTCGGACTCATCGGTTTTGTAAGCGATAAAAGAGCCGCCGACTTTTAGGAGTGGGGTACAAATTTCAAGAAGTATGGGAAGGGATGCGACGGCGCGTGCGACAACGACGTCGAAGGTGCCGTATAAAGGGCGCAGATCCTCTGCCCTGCCGATGAGTGTAGAAAGGTTTTTTACGCCTAAGGCGCGGGCGGTTTCACCGACGAAATGCATTTTTTTTGCAGTGGAGTCAAGAGCAGTTACGGAAATGTCGGCGCGTGCAACGGCAAGAGGAAACGCAGGAAAACCGGCTCCCGAACCTACGTCGAGCAGTTTTGCGTCGCTTGGTATATAGGGAAGAGCGGTGAAAGAGTCGATGTAGTGTTTTGCCAAAAACTCGTCTTTTTGGGTTATTGCTGTAAGATTAAAATCTTTGCCGGCGTCGATCACCGCGTCATAGTATGCCTCGAGAGTGTCGAGTTGAGACTCGGTTAGGGATACTCCGCCAATGTCAAGGGTTTGAGAGAATAGCAAAAGACGGTTTAACGACATTCTATTTCCCGACCTTTGAAAAACGGTTTTGTTTCAGTGGATCGCCGGGTTTGGATTTAATAAGAGCAGTCAACCCGCAGGCGATCAGCAAGAAGAGCATGCAGTATGGGAAGAGAATGCGAAAACCGTCGTGCTCTCCGCCACCGAACCAATTGTCTGCTATATCGATAAGATAGCCGGAAAGTATGGGAGTGACGACCATGGCAAGAGTCATAGAAACCGAGAATATGCCGGTGTCTTTGCCCAGTTTGTCCATGCCGGTGTTTTCCAAAAAGAAAGGATAGATGTTGACAATAGTAAAACTGAAACTCACACCGAGAACCATAAAGAGTATATAAAGGATAGGGTGCGGCGAATTGAAAGCAATCGATGAAGCAAAGCCGAGGAACATTATAATAAAACCTATAAGGATTGTGTTCCTACGCCCTATTTTGTTTGCGAGATAACTGGCGAGCGGGAATGCAAGCATCGCGGCAAGTTGCGCCAAAATGAGGGGGATAACGGACTGTCCCTTCGGAAAACTGAGCACAAATTCGGCATAGGTAATGAAATTGGAACTGAGTGCGTTATAAGCCATATAAAAGCAAAAAACCGCGCCCAAAATGCAGAAGCGCCCAAACGGGATATTCTCGCGAATGGAAGGCTTGCTCCCCTTTCCGGCTTTCTTCTCTTCCAAGCGTTCTTTACGGCATGCAAGATAAGATTCGTGACGTAGAGCCGAGTCGAAACTGGGCAAATGAAGCAGTGAATCTTCTTTGAACGACACGACGTCCAAGCCGTGTGATTCAGAACAGGCAAGGGTTTCCGACTCCGAAGGACCGTTTTCTGGGATGCCGGTTTGGTCAAGCGTTTGTTGTTCTTCGGTAGCGGCAGGTTCTAAATCCAAAGCGCAACTGCTGTCAAGCAACATATCGTCACGGAATTTCTTCTCTTTGACCGCAATGCAGAACCAGATGAGCATTGCTATTGTTATTCCGACCATTGCCGCGCCGTAAACATAAAAATTGTCAAAAACGGGGGGCATAAGTCCTGCAAATAGCCCAAGAGCGATAATCGTTGTGACAACGGAAATTGCGTTTGACAAAGCGTTTGCTTTGCTACGGTATTTGTCGGGGTTGACGTCCGGCACGAGTGCGAGAGCCGGAGAACGGTACGCCGCCATACTGGCAAGCGTTACGATAAGGCAGGCTAAAAAAGGAATAAAATAGTCCTTGCCCAAAGAGGCAAAGATACACACACCTGAGAAGCCTATCATACTTACGATTGTGCCGCCCACGATAAACGGTTTTCGTTTTCCCCAGCGTTCACCTTTGCTGTTGTCCGAGAGTTTTCCGAAAAGCGGGAGCAAAATCAACCCCAGTATGTTGTCGGCAGCGACAATTACGCCGTGCCAAAGCGATGAAAGGCCATAGACACCGTAGTCCACGACCTGCATAAAACTATCATAAGAGCCCCAAAAGAG
>CAYJCS010000145.1:0-3954 GCA_964368715.1 uncultured Bacteroidaceae bacterium
TCCACTTTCAAGAAAGCCATTTTCTTCAAAACTATGTGAGAAGAACCGCTTATCGCAACCCTGTAATAATCAACAGCGTCGCCGATGACGGGCGGAGTTTGAGGCTCCGAATACAGAGCGTCTGTGTAAACATAATAGGTGCCGTCCGGGTTCGCCGTGATATACTCGTCGTCCGCGATTGTAAATATGTCGCCGTTTATATCAATTACGTCGCAAAGCAACAGATTTTTGAATTCGTCGCTGAATTTGCCAATCTTTACGTTCACAAAGCGTTGCAGTGTTCTGGAAGAAGGCGAACCTTGAACATATAATTCCGCTTCGGGGTTTGACTCGATATAAGCCGAATCGGCGACAGCCATAGCGGTTCCGTTCCAATAATAGAGCCCTGTGCCCAAAGCAATCTGTTCCGCCGTTGCGGCAATATAGTGAATTGCGTCTAATCCCGCGGTTTCTGTGTAGAGAGAGAAACGCGTGTACAACTCACCGTGTAAGGCGGCGTTATAAAGTGTGTAGTACTTGCCTTGCGGGATATAAACGTAAATTCCGTTTGCGTCTTCGTAGAAGAAATCGGACGTAATGTCAACCACGTCGGATAAAGTCGTGTCGTCGATAATTATGTCCATTTTGTTGGCGACTTCTTCGATAGTGGTGTATGCAAGACGCTTGATAACGGCGTTACCGTCGCCCTTTACCGCAACTCGGTATATAGTCGCTTCGGGATTTGCCGCGATATAAGCAGCGTCTGCGCCCAAGAAAAGTTTGTCTTCGTAGTAATAGTAATCCTCGTAAGGATTGGCGGCAATATAGGCGGCGTCAACCGTCGCGTATATATCGATTTGAATATCCATAGCGTCGCCTAGGGCAATATTATCAAAGGCTTCACTGAAACCCTCGATCGTGGAAAACGCCATGCGTTGAAGAACTTTTGCAGATGCGTCACCTTCGATGTAATATTTCGCGTCGGGATTTTCGGTTATATAGGACGCAATGGCGGGAATCATCGCAGTTCCGTTCCAATAGTAAAGATCCGCGCCCAATTCGATTTGGATGGACGATGCAAGAATATAGTCCTTATTCAAAGCGGATTTGACAGGGCTAAAACGCTCAAAACCTTCATGCACTGCGGGATTATACAGCGAGTAATATCCGCCCTTTTCAATCTTAACATATTCTCCATCGTCACCAGTGACTTCTTCGCTGTAGGTACGATTATAGCGCGCTACTTCTGCCATGCGGGCATCGTCGGCATCGTAGAGATACCATACGCCTTCGATTTGGGCATACTCTCCGTCTTCATCGGCGACGTAGCCTTGATTGTAACGCGTCAATCCCGTGTGTAGTGCAGGGTCATAGAGTTCATAATCAAATAGGGTGGCGGTGAACACATAGTCGCCGTTTGGATCCGGAGCGTAAAATGCCGTCATTATGTCAATGACGTTCGAGAGCGTGAGAGAATCAATGCTGTCACTTAAATCCTTCAAGCGAGTGTCTTTCAAAGCCTTCAAAATGGCGGTGCTTTCGTCCGTTACTTCAATCAAATCGCCGAGTTTTACATCCATAAGGGAATCCGTGGCGTTGTTCAACCCTTTGACCGTTGTTTGGGAAATGGCTTGAATGGCGGCGTCGGAAGTGCCCGTCTGCACCTTAAAATGTTTATCTTGCTCGCCGCCCAATTCCATTTTGGAATCGGTGTTGATTAAGATTTCGGCGTCTACGCCGTAACTTTCTATTATTTTGGCGGTTGCAGAGCCACCCTCTGTTTCATAGAAGGCATAATAGCCTCCGTTTATCGTTATGGTAGAACTTGAGACGGAATCGTTATATGACTGGGTCATAGCCTGGTCGGAGAACAAATTTTTGAGAGAGATGTATCCGTTCTGCGTCAGCGAGTATGACGTATCGTCATTTTCGTAGAAATTCAAATATAGCGGAACAAAATATTCGGTATCGATAGGATAATCAGACACCGCATCGAATGTGGAATACTCCAAATAGCGGTAGTAGACGGTATCGTCTTCACCGGCGACGTAGCCTTCTTCATAACAGGAGTTGTCCACTTCGTAAACGGGATTTTCCTCTTCGTCAAGTACGGGTTCTTGTGTGATTTCGCCCGTTTCTTCATTTTTTACCGCTTGGGTTTTCACCTTGTAGCGCAGTTCTTTATAGATTAATTTTTCGTTTTCATCCGTGCAGTAAACAAACTTCGCCGCGCCGTCTTTTTCAGTTAGCAGATTGCCTTGGCTCAAAGATTCGTATGTATCAGTCCTAACAAAAACGGAGTTTTCGCCTTGAGCAATAAAGCCGTCACAGTTGACGTCGATAACGGTTCCGATTTTTATAGAGTTGATGACCGTGCCGAAAGACGAAAGCGGTACGTCCTTGACTATATCAAACAAAATGTTTTCGCCAAGAGCAATGCCGAAATTGTTTTCGATTTGTCTAAGCGACAGATTGTCGCCTCCGATAGAACTCATAATTTCGTCAAGTGCCTTAGTAACGCTGTTATAAAGGTTGCGCTCCAAAATAGGCAAACCGTATTCGTAGAAATCTATGTTTGTCAGTTCTCCGATATCTTCAAGCGTTATGCCCTCGACAATCTTGTTTAGGCTGCCTGTAATTTCACTAAGAGGAACGTCGAAAATCGGCGAAATATCAATTCCGCTGATATCGGACAATCCGTCCAGTTTGGTTTTTAAACCGTAGTTGGCCGCAATTTCGTTAAGCGACATCGACATCAAATTGGGAACGTCGTTAATAAGTTGAGTGCCTATATCCCAAAGTGTCTTGTCGTTTATCTCGTTTTCATCGTCGAAGATCTGGTATCCGACGGTTTCTTGCAGTTGGCCTACCGAAACGCTTTTTGCTACGGCATAGATTGTCCCCGCGATTGCCGCGAGAAACAAAACGACGCCCATAACCATGCCGAGTACGAAAGTAAGAGTGCCTCTCAAAATTTTCATAGTCGCTCCTTACGGCGGAGAAATCCGCCTGCCGCTACAGCGGAATGTTATCCGCGAGTAAAAATCTTTTCAAAAGCCGCACCGATGGGGTTTAAATCATAGAAGAATTTGCAAATTGTGGATTCGTTTATGTACGTAATGATAGAGGGCGCTTTGTCTTTGAACGAAACCAAAATAGCAAGAATAACAAATACGGTGGTTGCGCCGAGCACGAGACCGGCGATACCGCCCAAAATTCTGTCTATGACCCGGACGGCCTTTTTTTCACTTTTATGCATGCCTTTTGTGAAACTGCGTATGAAAGCAAAGACGATAGATAGGACAATAGCGCACGCAATTATCAATCCTGCAAAAACGATGAGGCTTGTCAAATTATAAACGCAGACTTCAGCCACAGATTGGCCGTCTAGAGATATAAATTTGCCCGCAAGCCAATCTGCGATTTTGCCTTTTATAGGTCCGTCAGCCTCGGCTAATACGGTGTACTCGCCGTCTGAAAATATTTTGAACGTTCCGTCTACGTTATAAACATCGCCGGTAAAAGCGATGCCCCAACCGTCGGAAGCAGAAGACAGTGTGCTTTGAAGGGACGAACCGATGCTGGAGTTTAAAACCGTTTCGTGAAGCAATCCTGCGCAAAGTACAGAAACAAGAATGATACAAATGGTCAAAAAGAAGCCGTTCAACGACTTTCCCAAGCCTTTTATTATTCCGCCCAATAAAAACAACGCAAGCACCGCAATCAGTGCGACGTCGGCGTACCAAGTTGTTGCAGATAACACTGTCACAAACATATTATGTAAACTCCTTAATTCTTGTATATTATATTATAGTTTGAAGCGCGCGATATTGCAAGTGGCAAATTATACCTGTGTATGAGTTTTAAGGTGAATAAATTGTGAAGATATGGCAACAATTTCATCGTGAAAAACGGACTTATACAAACTGAACAAATGCCTATTTATCAAATCGTTGTGCTGTGTTTCGGCACGCC
>CAYJCS010000146.1:0-3945 GCA_964368715.1 uncultured Bacteroidaceae bacterium
GGAATCGAACCCCAGATTCCGCCGTGAGAGGGCGACGTCTTAACCGCTTGACCACAAGGGCAAATCTCTTTGCAACACGGATATTAACATAAACGGACCTTTTTCGCAACTGATTTTTCTTTGATTTTGAAAACACTTCATCAGTTGACTATTGTAAAGACGCGCCCGTTAATATATAATATTAGAAGTTAATGCAAATAAGGGGATTTTATAGATTTTGAAAACCAAAATAACCGCTGTTATTGTACTTATTGTTTTGCTTACAGTTTGCTTGCCGCTGTTCTGCGCTTGCGATGAAGACGAAAACACGCCTACACCCGAGCCTACGCCCACAGCGCCGCCCGAACTCTATCCTTCCATCGACTTTATCCAGCCATGGCTTATACAATACTGGGACTCGGCAAAATACTTGGAACATCTTGACCTACTAAAAGAAGCGGGTTATGACAGCGTGATTCTTCAATACACGCGCACTGGGGCAAGCAATAATACCGTCACTTTCTATCCCTCCGAAATAGCGGAAATCTATACAAGCGGAACTGTTTATTCGGCTGAAGAAAGCACGGACTGCATAGGCAAACTGCTTACCGCCGCCGACGAAAAAGATATGAAAGTCTATATCGGTCTTTCCGTTGAAGACGAATGGTGGACCAAGGGTGCGACCGACACCGAATGGTATAATAAGCGTGTCGAACTTGACAACTATATGATAGATGAAATAAGCGAAAACTACGGTTCTCATCCCTCTTTTTACGGTTGGTACTGGGCGTATGAAACCTACAACGCAAATTCCATAATGTCAAATTTGTGGTCGGGTATGATGAATAAGACAATCGCTCATCTAAACGAAATCGGCGACACAAAACCTTTGATGATAAGCCCTTATATCAGTTACTTTTTGAGGAAAGACGATTCGTACGTTTATTTTGATTTTTGGAAAAACCTTATATCAAAAATCAACTTCCGCCCCGGGGATATTTTTGCACCGCAAGACAGCATTGGCAATATCTGCGGTGACGCGACCGTGGACGAAGACGCACTGGCCTTGACCGAAAATGCCGTCAAAATGTGGGCTGACGCGGTGAAAGAAAAACAAGGTTTGCGTTATTACGTCAACTGTGAATTTTTCTATATAAAACGCGCAACCGCCGATAATGACGAAATGCTTTTGACTGCGCCGCTCTTACGCTGTTTAAAACAATGCGATATAGCAAGAAATTTCGCTGAAAAAATCGTAACGTTCTCATATTCACATTACTGCGTGCCCGATGCGGGAGCCGACAGAGGTGAATGCGCCCAAAATTTCCACAACGATTATTTAAGTTATTTAGAGGCAAGAGAGTTGGGCACGGTTGAGCCGTATACCCTGCCGACGACAAATTAATCTTCATAAGGAATTGATTATGAAAAAATTTGCTATTTACAAACTGCTTTCAATCTTGCTTATGTCCGTGTTTTTTGTTGCGGCGTTTTGTGCGTGCAATTATGACGGCACTCAAGTGACATATGAACAACCAAAAGAAGAAAGTGAATTTTTTTGTCAGTGGCAAAATTATGTTAAAGACGACGTAAGGGTTGTGGACGCTGTAACGCCCGGCAGTCACGACAGCGGCTGTTATAATATTGGCGGCGGAAACAAATTGCTCAATTCTTTGGCAGAAACACAAGGCGCATCCATTTACGAACAGTTGAAACTGGGAGTGCGATACTTTGACATCAGAGTCAACCGGGGCACCGAATTTGACGAAAACAAAGAAGTGGTTGCCAAAAATGTGCTGAAAATTTTCCATGACGTTGTAAATCAAGGTTTTACATTTGAAAAAGTATGCGATGATTTCAACCGCTTTTTTGATGAATACGACGATCAGTTTGTCATTATGGACTTCCAACACTTCGGTGACGATGTGGAAGCTGACGTGCGCGCCATGATTGAAGACAAACTTGATCCCGAAGATTACGCCGTCAATACATCGGAGGATTTGTCCACCCTAACCTACGGCGATATCAAAGAAGACGATAAACGTTTTATTATCGTTTGGGGAAGCAGCGATATAGGCGAAACCGATTATATCTTCTCCCGTACGCAAACCCTACTTTCACCATATGAAAGTCTAAACCACAACTACGGCAGCGAGTATTTGATTGAAACCGGTTTTGAAGAATATCTTCCGCTGGCAAACAGCAACAAGTTTTTCGTTTTGCAGGCACAACTTACAAATTCTATGGGTGTTGACAATGCGGTCACGGGTAGCATTGTCGAACTGGAAAACGGCAACAACCCGATAATGAACGAGTATGTTCGCTCTTTAAGTAAAGAAGAAAACGCTTCAATACTTGACAAAATGAATATAATTATGAGAGATTTTGTGGAATCCGACTTTGAAAAACAAAAAGCCGCACTCGCTCTGAATCTTGCAAAAGAAACCGTAAAGGGCGAAAGTATACCGCTTTTTGAAAAAATGACCGCAAAACAACAATAATAAGGGAGTATTAGGTGAGATTATGAAATTGACACAAAAAAGCAGAATTATTGTAGCAATCGCGCTGTTTACAGTTTTATTCGGCGCGCTATTGACGCTGGCTACCTTTTTCGATTTGCAGGTTAGCGACATTTTGACAGCGGACGCCCTAGCGGACGGCGCGTATCTGGCAGACGACTTTTTCGGGGTTACCTTTGAGATTTTGGGTTCTTCCCCCGTCTATCTGATGATTGATTTTTGTCTGGTTATTTTGTTTTGGTATTTTGTGCGCTTTGTAAAGAATAAGCCTTTGAAATACATTCTAGCAGTGGTCTGTTTAGCCGGAGGTGTGGCGGCATTTTGGTTCTTTATGAAAGACATATTGAACTATTGCCTTGAGCACTTCGGCGCGGAAATCACCGGAGCAAACTTGACGTATGAGCAAATTCACGAAATTGAAGACAAACCTTACGTCATCGGCACGGAAGTTTTGGTTGCCTTGTTCATGAGCGTAATCGCCACCCTTGCGGGCAAAAACTTCAAAGACGAAACGCTTAAAAAACTGCTTAAGTTTGTGATTGCGTTTATACTCACGGCAATCGTAGCAAACGTCATCGTGGCGATTGTCAAAGTCCCCGTAGGACGCATGCGTTACCGCGCCATGAATTCCACCGCAGGTCAAGCAATGGGCGGATTTGACAACTTCACACGCTGGTATATTATGACCGGCAACAACGACATATACGACAGCAAAGCGTTGTTTGAGGTCTCCGACGCGTTCAAATCCTTCCCCAGCGGTCACACTTGCGCGGCAGGTATGTGCTATGGACTAATAATGCTGAAAGACGTTTTGGAGATAAAAAACAAGTGGCAGAAACTTGGCATATATCTTGCGACTGTTACGTTTACAGGCATTGTAGCAATAAGCCGCATAGTGGTCGGCGCACACTTCTTCAGCGACGTTTTAATCGGCGGCACACTCTCCTTTGTTTCAATGGCAATATTCCGCGAAACAATTATCAACAAATGCGCTAACATAAAAGCTCTCTTCAAAAAATCGCAACCGCTAGGAGTAACGGAATCAATAATTGATAGTGCGTCAACCGATGTAGAAGCAGAAACAGTCGAAACGGCAGAAACAACTGAAAAGAAGGCAGAAGATAACGAAAACGTGGAACAATAAAAGATTAGTTAGTGCAGACTCCCGCATGGTCTAGGCGTCCCCTCTTTCCTCACAAGGGGGTATTTCTCGCTCTATTTAGGGGGCTTAAAATTTCCCCTTTCCTCAGGTGAGTGCAAATCTCCGCATTTTCTAGATGCCCCCTCTTTCCCCACAAGGGGGTATTTCTCCCACCACTCGAATAAGTGCTTCGCCTATTTAGTTTTACATCGCTCGCGGGGGAGACACCCCATCTCACTGCAAAGTATCGCCGCCTCATTATGCCGCTTGCCGCTCGTAGACGCTCGTCCTTTTCACGCCCCCTTC
>CAYJCS010000147.1:0-3943 GCA_964368715.1 uncultured Bacteroidaceae bacterium
AGTCAGCCATTTCGATTGTGTTGCAGACTTCTTCAGCAAAATCAATGGTGACGTCGCTGATGAGGGTGGTGCAATCGCCTTTCTTGCGTTGTGCTGCTGCTGCTGCGTCAACGTCGGGATCGTTGTAGCCTAAGAAGTTGGGGCCGTATGCGCACATCCAATCGATGATGCGGTTTCCGTCGAGGTCCCAAATATACGCGCCTTGCGCGTGCGTCATATAAAGAGGATAACTTTGCACGGGAATCATGCAGCCTTCGGACGGGCCGAGGTGACCGTAGATGCCGGCAGGGATAACATTGAGCGCGCGCTTGAAAGCGGCTTGGCTCTTTGTGACGTCTATGATTTTTTTAGGTTCATATTTAAGTTCCATTGCGCTATTCCTCCTTAACCCAGATATTCGCTGACGACGTTGAGCAGTTTTGCGACCTGTTCGAGCATATCTACTGCACCGCACAGGGCGAAGTCTCCACTACCCATGCCACCGAAACTGGATGCTTGTCCATTAAGAAGTTTGTGGGCAAATTCCATAGTTGCGAATTGCATGGTTGCTTTCGGATCAGCAATACGGCCCTTTGCGGCGTAAAACTTGTGATTTTTGACCGTGAAGTTGATTGCGGTGTTATCATCGGTGCCGATGCTGCAAAGAATGGTGCCGTCTTCGGTGCGCTTTGCGCAAGCCTTGCCCACGAAGTCACTGTTGGCGATTTCCGCCATTGCGAAGAACGCAGTATAGGCAGTGAGCAGAGTATTAATTTTGAAATAATCCGCATTGGCGAGAAGCGCTTCTTTCTCTTCGGGCTTCGGCTGGAGGTAATAACTCATCCTATCGGTAAGCCCAGTGAACTCCTTAAGAAGGAAACCGACTTTCAAGAAGTTGTAGAAAAGCGGAATGGTCTTTTCACCGTCGATTAACTTGTTGAAGTGCTCGGGAGAGGTGAAGTACAGCTTTAGAGAAGACTTCCCCTTGCCTCTTGTGAACGTGCATTTTCCGTCTTTGAATGCGATTACCGCGCTGCCCACTTCGGGAACGTTGAACTCCACAGCGATAGGTTTAATGTTTTTTGCAATTTCCTTGGCTGCAGGGTCCAAATCGCAAAGATCTTCCAGGTTGCGAAGAACTGCAAAGAGGTTGATCCTTGCCTTTGTGACATTGTCCATAAAATCCTCCTTTTTATGCGCTTGATGGCGCATGGTGGACAAAAAAATGCCTTCGTGCGCGCCTTACGCGTATATTAATTGCTACCTAAAATAATACTTTATCTTGCTAATTATGTCAATAGTAAACTTTTTAATTAAGTCATCTGTCTTGTTTACATTATAGTTGCTGATCGCCGAATTTTATATGGTTTTTGCTGCGCATAATTTCGGAAACGGCAAAGGAAACCGCGACTGGAATTACAAACAAGCAAAGTATAATCCCGACGGCTATTCTCCAAGTGTCAATGACTCCCGTAGAGGCGTCTATAACGCCGAAAACTCCCACCAAACCGCTTGTGCCCATACCGCCGCCTGCTGCGTTGCAGCGCAAGTCTAAAAGTACGGCAACAAGGCCGGAAAATACGCTTGCAATGATTTCGGGCAACATTATACGCGGCTTTTTCATTATGTTGGGAATTTGGAGCATGGAGGTGCCAATGCCTTGCGAGATAAGTCCGCTCCACTTGTTTTCTCTAAATGAAGCAACGGCAAAGCCAATCATATGCGCGGCACAGCCTGCAACTGCCGCTCCGCCCGCAACCGAGAATACGTCAGGATTGGCAAGTGCCGTTTCGGAAGTGGCGATGGCAATCCAAATGGCGGCTGAAGACGTCGGCATCGTGAGCAAAATGCCCATCACAACCGCTACGAACACCCCGACGATAATTTTGACCGCGGCGCCTGCTTCGATTGCAAGTTTTATGGCTACGGCAATAAGGTCTACAAACTTTATAAACGGCCATGCGACAAAAATTGTCGCAAGGCACAAAAACAACATTCCGAGAGGCACCAAGACTATGTCAAGTTTTGTTTTGCCTGCGTACAGGCTTGCTATTTCAACGGTAAGCAATGCAACTGCATAACTGCCGATAGGGTTTCCGGGAGCGCCGAAAACAACGGTGAAAGCCGCACCGTCGACAAGCGCGTTAAAAAGTCCTCCGGCAAAAGCGCCGACAAGCCCCGTTACAGCGGCCGAAAAGATGACTAGCGGTTTTGCGCCCAATTTGGCCGCTATGCCGACGCCAATTCCCGCGCCCATCAGCATTTTTGCGATTTTGGCGATAAAGTCAAGAGTATGAGCAAAGGTATTGTCACCGAACCAGGACGCAATTTGTGCCAAAATTGTCCCGGCGATAAGCGTGCAGAACAAGCCTTGCGCCATACCTGTAAATGCATCAATAAACCAGCGCTTAAAAAGATTTGTAATTATTTTTTTTGTTTTTGGTGCGTTGGGCGTATCGTTTTCAGGGTTTTCGCCGTTATCGATATTTTCACCTGTTATTGCGCCGTTATCGCCAAAATTTGCGTTTTGAATTTCGCTTTTTCCTTCTTCTAAAGCGTCTGATAAAGCGTCATTTTGCCCAAAAATTGTGTCTTTGGGTGCGGAAAGTTCCGACAAAGCGTTTTTTTCGTCGTTTGTTATCTCGCTATTTTGTTGTTCTGAATGGTTTTTTTGTTCTCCTAAAGTGTTTTCGTCAGTCACGAGTTATCCTCCATAAGTACAGCCACAGCGGACACCGACAGCGAAAAAAGTTGTTCGACGGCCTCTCTGGCGACGGTACCCTCTCCGGCAAAGCAGTCCTTTGCCGTTACGGTTGCCGCAGGAATGTTTGACTGGGCGAATTCATTTGAAATAAAACCGTGTAGACAGTTGAATTTATCTTTTTTGCATTGGAACTCCTCGGTTATAAGAGGAATATCCTGCGCATTTGCGGCGACGTTTAGAGCATTGATTATCCTTGAAGAAGCGGCGAGATTTCTAAGAGCGTCGCGGCCTATAACGGAAAATTTTCCGCATTCTATATCGCTTAAACAAAGGACCGACGCGTCGGCAAATTCCGGATGCGCCGCAATAAATGCGCGGCTGCCGGCATGTGCGGCGTTTTCGGCGCCGAAAGAGATATAAACTATGCGCACGTTGTCGGGGATAAGGTCTTCATTTTCAACAAAATAAGCATAGGTCGCAAGCGCAACCGACGTTGCAACACCGTTGTTCTTACGCGCGTGCTTCGGAAACGGAGAGAAGTGAGCCAATATTACAAATATACCGCAAAGCGAATCCAAAAACGGCAGAATGGTAAACGCGGTGATTTTGCCGACCGTATCCGTTCCCAGCGACATTTTGAGAATACAAAATAATATAAATATAAATATTGTAACGGGTGCGGCTATCAAATTTAATTTTTTCCAGAATGCAAACTCGCCGCTGTAAACGCCCATTAGCGCGTCATGATTGTCACATATAATTACAGTGCGCTCTTTTTCTTTGCTGTTTGTCGCGCGCTTGTGCTCGCTGACTACGTTATAATCAACGTCTGTGTAGAGCAGTTTTTCAAACGTGTGTTTGCCAAGGTACAGCGAACCGAAAATGACAAGTCCGCCAATGTACAGTCCCAAAGATAACAGCGTCAAAAGTATGCCGGTTAGCGTACCGCCTGCAAACGATACGAAGTAGAATAAAAGACAAAACACCCACCACAAGGCGAGCATTGGATAACTGCCTCGTCCGGCAAGCGGGCGCGCTTTGAAAGCTTCAAGCCGTGTTTTTGCGTCCGTTTCGTCGTGCAGACGGTTGCGTATGAGCCGTGATGCGGCAATATCGTCTTTCGTGCCTGCCAGGCGTTGGGGATGAGCGTCAAGTTCAGTCAAAAATTCTTCGACAAAGTCGCACGCGTCCAGCACGTCCTCAGGTTGTACGATTGGCAGTTTGTTTTTTATTTCCGTCATATCAGTACCATTATAAATA
>CAYJCS010000148.1:0-3906 GCA_964368715.1 uncultured Bacteroidaceae bacterium
TTGAGTGTATTTACCCTATTTTTTATTTGATTTGTTTCCGCATCACAAATACACTTTTTTCCCTTCGTAGGGGTTGCGGTTTTCAAGTTCCTTTTTGAGTTTGTCGTAATAATTGCCCAAATAGAAGCGCATATTGGGCGACGCCGCAAGCGCTTCTGCGGCGATGTCTTCGCTCAACGACATATAAAAGTCGTAGGCTAGTTGATACCTTTTTGCGTAGTTTTGAAGTTTTTCTCCGCTGTAACCATTTTTCGCTTCCTTTTGCTTTTGTTCTTCCGCCTGTTCCTTTAAATACTCGGCAACGTCAGCCTCTCTTTTTGCTTTATAAGCCGTTTCTTTTTGGGCGACTTGGTTGTTGTATTTTTCATAACCCGCAACGGTTTTATCGCGCTCCGCTTTTAGCGACGAGATATCCTTGTCGAGTTCGGCGGCGTATTTAAGATTAAGTTCATCAAGCGCGGCTTCTTTTTTTGAATTGAGGTCGTTAAGTTCTTCGTTCAACTGCGACATAGTATCGGCATAAGCCTTTTCGACTTCGCTTTTATCTGCCTTTTCTCCTTTTTGAAGGTTGCTTAGCAAACCCGACAAAATACTGCCTCTCGAAACGCCTTTTTTGACGCTGTCGCCAACTTGCTTTTTTTTAAGTTCAAGGTACAGCGCACCCAATTCGTCCAACTTATTTTCGTGAGCGGCTTCGTTTTGTATAGCCTGTTCGTTCAACTTATCTTCCGCGCCTTTGTACTTGCTTGACAGAGTGCCGGTTTCTTTGGTTTTTTCATAGTCATTTTCAGATTTTGCACGTGTGGCGATTTCTTCATCCGTTTCGGCGTCGTACACAATTTTTTCAAGTCCGAGCGAAGACGGGAACAGTTTTTCCAACTCTTCGCTGTTGTCCTGCGAATTAAGATATTCGCCGTACTGTCTTTCAAGTTGTTCCAACTTTTCACCAAGAGCGTCTTCCGCTCTGCGCGCATCGGCAAGTTTTTTTGTCTTTTCCTCCTCCCTTTGGGATTTGGTTTTGAATGCCTCTTTGATTTCTTCCCAAATGTTTGGCATATTCCCTCCTATCCTATAGTGTGTCAACTCTGCTTGTAAGAGCAGTCAGCGACGCATTTAAAGCCGCGATTTTGCTCTCCAAGACTTGCACTCTTAGCGTCAACTCTTCAACAAGCGACGCAATTTCGTTGTTATTCATATTCACCTCATAAGATCCATTTCCACCGACATAGGAGTAACGTAAGCGTTTTGTGAAGTCGTGGAAAGCGAAAACTTTATCTTTTTTCCGCTTCTTCCCACAAACACAGTCTGCGGCATAGAACTGCCGCTTAGTTCAAATGCGTACGGCACACCATCAAGGGTTACGGTCAGCGTAAGCGCATATTTTGTTGTCAACGTTATGTGTTTAACAATTTTCACTTTCTCGGAGTTTAAATCGTTTTCCGGGCTGTCATAAAGTTTTAGAGTCGGTGCGCCGAAAACCCTTCCGTATTCGCCTATCATTCCGACAGTGTTTGTCGTACCTGAAGCTAAAACGACGAGCATATCCGTTGCGTGGTGTATGCCCAAAGAGTAGAGTGTTTTTATGTCTAAGGGTGCTAACATGCTTAGGCTTTTGTCGCGCATGTCATATCGTAAAAGAGCGTTGTTTACGCACGTTCCCGAATAGAAAGAACCAAGCGAAGTTTTTATTGCCAAATAATACATATTGTCGTGATACGCTCCGACAGCCGTATTCTTTGTTATTATCTTCGGCAATTCCTTTGTATTGCGTGACGTGTCATAGCCGTCAAAGGTAAAAAGCCCCTCTTCCGCCAAAAAGACAATTCTGTCGCCACACACCGCAATCGTATCTTTATATATGCGCCCTGTGTCGATAAACACTTTTTTAAGTGAAAACTCGGATTGTTCGCCATAGGCTGTCAGTCTGAAAACTCCGTGCTCTCTAAACACGTAAACGTAGCCCAAAAACGACACGACTTTTGTTACGTCGCCAAGGTCGTCCGCAAAGGTAATGTAGCCTGCCGACTGCGGATCTACCGTCCAGTTTTGAGGATTGAAATCGTCGCTGAACCATATCTGATTTGTGTCGCCGTTGACCGTGCCGTATATCCTCTCAAAGTGTACGGCAAGCGAACTGAAGCGTGGCGCGGCGTTGATTGGCGTGACCGTTTCACCGTTTATCAAGATAAGGCCGTTGTTCTCGCCGCTTATCAAAATTACGTCGTCGCCGTTGTAGTTATAGCTGACGGCACACAACTTTCCGCTGACGGTCAAACCCGTGATTTCGTGCCAAGTGTCCGATACGAAAATTTTGGTGTAGTAGAGTTTGTTTTCGTCTGTTTGAGCGATAAGTCTGTCGTCGTAATTTCCGTTTGTCCGGCGCGTATAGGCAAATACGTCCATGATATTAACGCCGCTAGAAAACATCGGATATTCGTGACGCAACACCAAACTGTTAAGAAAATATCCCGATGCAACGTCAATGCCTAAACCGCTTTTTAAAACTCCTCCTTCAAAGGTGAAATTGTAGGTGCGTGGAGAATATGCGGGGTCTAAAATTCCTTCGTCTTCTGTCAGCGACAGCCCTTTGAAACCGACCTGCATTTTGACACTAGTAGTTGCCACTTTGCTTTTCAAAATCTCCACCCCCTCGCTCTTATTTTGATTTCTCTGCCTTTGTAGCGCAGTTTTGTGACGGCATTACGGTAATTACGGTCGTAGGAATCCGCCAAATCGAAAACCTTGTTTTCATAATAGTATTCTGCAAGCGTTCCGTCGGAAAGCAGCCCTTGTGTCAACCTCAAATCGCCGATTTCTTCTTCAATATCCAAAAACTCTTCCGGCAAATAGGCATAAGCAAGCGTTGCCTCTCCTGAGAAATCCGTGCGTATTGCGTCGGGATATGTTTTGAAAGCATGCTTTACGCCGTTTTTGTCCACAAGCCCAACGGGATAAACAATGGTTTTTGTGAGTCCCGACGGCGCGTATTCACCGTCTGAAACGACAACAGTCTCATCAATCAACAGAGGAAGATATTCGGTTGTTATCTCGCGGTATGTAATATTAAGCGCGGACAGCAAATGCGAAAATAGTTCCTGCTGAGCCGCGGTATATGATTGATTATCAAGGAAATTTTCCTGTCTCATTTTTGCAAGGCATTCGCCGATAATGGTTTTAACTGTCATTTTTGCCTCCTATAGGTTTGTTGCGGCAAGAGCCTTATCGATGATTTCCGCCCGTTTTTGCTTATCCAATTTTTCATTGTCGCGCTCAACTTCCAAAATCAGTTTTTCTCTGTTTTCGATGCGAGTTTTCAATGCGTAATCAAGCAAACGGCAATCCAGTCTGTCGAAGGGCGCCGCAAGTTGCAGCGCCCCTCCGATATAGATTTCGTAGCGGTTGCGTTTTGAATTGAAAAACAATTCGTAACGCTCGTCGATTTCTTTAAGGCGTTCCGAAATGCCGTAAAGGTCGCCGCTAATTTTTATCAACTGCAGCATACTATTCCCAAATTGCAGTCAGTGTTATGTCGGCAGTGACCGTATTAGAGCCAAACGACCAAGCAGTGTCGTCAAGATACCAGCCGCCGAACACGTAACCTGCCTTATTCGGAGCGTTGGGCTGTACAGCGTAACCGTCCGGCACCACAAGTTGTGAAGGCACAGCCGAGCCGCCGTCGGTGTCAAACGTCACCGTGAAATAATCGGGAACGGGTGCAGAGGTGTTGAACGTAATCTTTGCCTGTCCCATAGGACGTTCGCAAAGAAGGTCTGCGTACTTGACAAGCGTTGCGTTGTAGCAAGCCTTGCCTGCCGTCTGGTGCAACACCGTTCCGCCCTCGCCTTCCAGCCATCTCCAATCGCAAAGTTGATGCAACTTGAAGTCGGCGGTGTTGAGCAGATACAT
>CAYJCS010000149.1:0-2212 GCA_964368715.1 uncultured Bacteroidaceae bacterium
TTAATACGGAGGCAGCAATATTTTTGAGTTATTTCTTTTTTTTGAATGTGGTGTTCTTCTTGGAATATTTGTACACGGGAGCGGCTTTTGACTTCTCTTTCTTTTGTTGAATCGGTCTGACCTCTCCGTCTTCTTCTATTACAAAGTCGGATTTTGCAGCGCCCTTATAAACTGTTTGCTCCTCGTCATCGTCTTCGTTTTTCAAATGGTCGTAAGATACAACAACTTTGTCGGCACGTTGTGCCTTGATTTTGTCAAATGCGTAGCTTAATCTGCACCAAATTGGCGTTGCCATAAACACCGAAGAATACAAGCCTGCGATAAGGCCCAAGATTATCGGCACGCAGAATTCTCTTATTGTACCGCTTCCGAATATCGCAAGGAAGATGACGGTGATCATTGTCGTGAGCGTTGTGAACAAAGAACGTCGCAAGTTTATGATGACGGCCGAGTTCCCGATTTGCTCGTAATTTATCACCTTTTGACCTTTGAAGGGTCTCATAATTTCACGGCAGCGGTCGAATATGACAATTGTATTGTTGATAGAGTACGCAATTATAGTTATTACCGCGGCGACATAAGACGTGTTTATCTGTATTCGACAGATAACAGTCAAACAGAACATCAAAATTACGTCGTGCAAAAGCGCGAGCACTGCGGCAATTCCGCTTGCTAAAGTAAATCTGAATATGACGTATATCAATATCAAAGCCACAGAAACCGCAACCGCTATGCCTGCCTTTGAAAGCAAATCTTGTGCGGCTGTTGCGCCGATTGATTCATAGGTAATAAAATGAGTGTCCGTATTGGGATTATCCGGATATAGTGCATCTACGGCAGCTATAATTTCAGCGTTCAAATTGGCAATTTCCGTGTCGTTTTTGGAAATGTTTTTATATCTGAAAGATATAGACGAATTCGAGCCAGTGTTTGCTGTCTGTTGCTGAACGTAACTGACTTTTACACCGTATTTTTCTATCTCGTTTGTGATAAGACGACGGTTTTCGTCATAGTTGGCAACAGCGTCCTGTCCGAGTCTGACATTTAGTACTGTGCCGCCTTCAAAGTCTATGCCGATGTTGATTGCATTTGTATAACTTCCTGTCGTCGAACCTAAGATTATTATGACAAGCAATGCAACGATGATAAATATAACTGGAATGGCAAACCAAACCTTATCCCTTTCGCAAATTTTGAAATTGTTCAAATAATCGAGGAATTTCGTGTTTTTCATATTACTTTTCCTCCTTAGCAATGGGTGCGCGTTTTAAAGCGTACAGTTTCTCGTTTATCGATTTGTCCTTTTTATCGAATTTCGCCGTTAAAGGCAAGAAACACTTGAGTATCAATCTAGTGATAAGAAGGCAAGTGAACATTGACAAAATGATACCGATAAACAGCGTGACGGCAAAGCCGACGATTGATGCAGAACCCACAACCCACAGCACGACTGCGCCGATTATGGTTGTTACGTTGCCGTCAACGATTGCTCCCAAACTGCGTTTGAAGCCAACCTTGATTGTGGTTTGCAACGGTTTGGAGGAGTTGCGGTATTCGTCGCGGATACGCTCGAAAATAATAACGTTGCCGTCAACTGCCATACCTATCGAAAGCAATATGCCTGCGATGCCGGGGAGTGTCAATTGCACCCAAGGCAACACCGAACAGAACCACAGCAGAAGCACGATATAGATGCAAAGCGCGATGTCGGCGGCAAGCCCCATAAAGCGGTAGACAACAGCCATGAAGATAAAAATCAAAGCGATGCCGATTACGCCGGCAATGAGTGCGTTTTTAACCGCACTTTCACCAAGCGTCGGCGATATGTTCTTTACTTCGGACTGTTCAAGCGATACGCCGAAAGTGCCCGACTGCAAACGTGTTGCAAAATCCTTGGCTTCGTCGTATGAATAGCCGCCGCTTGCGCCGCTGGTTATAATTGCAGAACCGTTTGTAATTGCGCTGTTCACAGTAACTGTGGTGTAATATTCGCCGTCGATGAAGATATAGGTGCTCTTTCCGACGTATTCTTGTGTGAATGACGCAAAAGCAGAGGTGCCCGCTGCGTTGAATTTCAAACCTACGGCGTATTTACCGTTTTCGTCAAGAGTGACGTACGCGCTTTCAAGATGTTCGCGTCCGACAATTGCCGCTTCTGCTTCCGCACTGTTTTCGCCCTTAAATTCCAAAGAGGCGGGACGTCCGATAAGCT
>CAYJCS010000149.1:2312-3874 GCA_964368715.1 uncultured Bacteroidaceae bacterium
GCTTCCGCACTGTTTTCGCCCTTAAATTCCAAAGAGGCGGGACGTCCGATAAGCTCCAAAACTTTTTCGGGATCATCGATATCGGGAACCTCTACGCGAATAGTATCTAAACCGTTGCTGCTGGTGCCTCTTGTGACGGTTGCTTCCGTATAGCCCTTGGAGACGAGCAATTCTTGCAAAGAATCGACAGTGCCGTCTATGCGGGTGTCCAAATCTGCATGTTCGTCCTCCAGGACCGTAAATACCGCGGATACACCGCCGGACATATCAAGACCTAACTTGATTGTACGGGCATAGCCGTGGTAATCATAAACAGTATTGCCTATCGGAAATTCGATAACTGCGAAAACCGCCATCAAAATGATGAAGACGGCCATCACCGACAATACTATGATTGACTTCTTCTTGCTCACGGGGTTGACCTCCATAATAATAAACATAAATAGTATAAACTTAGATAAGTTAATAGTCAACAAAAAATCAGCGGATTTAAGTCGATTTTCGAGCCTTGTAAAGGCACTAAAAACTTGAAATTAGACTTACAAACAACGTCATATTACGCGCCGATTTAGCATACACTGCACTATGAAAAACTCATCGGAATTTTCAAAAGACTGCATCGACTGCCTTAAAGCCGTGCTTATCGGGCTTGTGATTTCACTTGCGCTCATTCTCATTTTTGCTTTGATAGTGAGATGGGCGTCTCTTGACGAGAAAGTCATCGTTCCCGTCAATTACGCCATTAAGATTTTGTCATTGGCTTTGGGCTGTTTGTTTGGGTTTACAAACAAACGAAACGGCGTCATTAAAGGTGCGGTTTCGGGGCTTGTCTTTATGTTGCTGACCTTTTTTGTTTTCGCCGCGCTGGACGGTTTTAAAAACGTGCATTTCAACTGGATAGATTTGATTTGCCTTACGGTTGCCGGAGGAGTTTGCGGAGTGATATCCGTAAATCTGAGTCCAAAATTACTGCGCAGAAAATAAAAATAAACAAGGAATAAAAACAGCCAAACACTCGTATGGGGTTTAAATGCGGAATTAACCGCGTCTGCATTGTAGACAGTCCTCTTAGATAAGCCGCTTTATTCCCTAAAAACCGACAAAAACACTTCCGTGTACACGGAAGTGTTTTTGTGTTAATCAAATTTTTGTTTAATTATTTGTCGTCGAGATTTGCAATGTCACCAAAGACATCTTTTTTCTCATTATCTTGAGGTGCGTCCTCTATGGGCGCATCACTCACGATGGGAGCACTTTCAACTGCGGGAGCGGTCACGTTTTCAAGAACAAGACCGACTGCGTTGCGGTCGATAACGACGAGAGTGGGGCTGTTTTCAGTGCCTACGTTTACGACGAGGGTGTTGTCTGCATTGACTTGGGTTATTTTGCCAACGAGTCTGCCGATGGTCATGATTTTTGTGCCGACGGTAAGACCGTTCATCATTGCCTGTTGTTGTTTTTGGCGTTTCTTTTGAGGAACGATAGTGAGAACAATCATCAGAACGAGTACGACGCCGATGATAATATACATAATTGTTTGAGTGTTCATTTTTTCTCCTTAT
>CAYJCS010000150.1:0-3865 GCA_964368715.1 uncultured Bacteroidaceae bacterium
CCAACATATCTTTGCCGCGCAAGACGTTCTCTTCGCGCTGTTCTTTTTTGAAAAAGGTGCGTATACGCGAGCGGGCGGAAGCCGTTCTCACAAATTTCAACCAGTCCAAACTCGGGCCTTTTGAGGCTTTTGACGTCAAAATTTCCACAATGTCGCCCATATGAAGTTTTGTTGACAAAGGCACGATTTTTTTGTTTATTTTTGCGCCTACACAGTGATTTCCGATTGCGGAGTGGATTTTGTATGCCAAATCTACGGTGGTTGAACCGACCGGCAAGTCAAAAACGTCGCCTTTGGGTGTGAAGACAAATACTTCATCGTCAAAGACGTTGATTTTGATTGCGTCCATAAATTCCGCCGCGCCGCTGACGTCTTTTTCGGCGTCCATGACTTCTCTTAGCCACCTGACTTTGTTGTCTAGGTCGGTTTCAACGCCTGTGGTGCCTTCTTTATATTTCCAATGCGCCGCAACGCCGTATTCGGCGATTTTGTGCATTTCGTACGTGCGGATTTGAATTTCGAAAGTTTCGCCGAACTGCGATACCACGGTTGTGTGAAGCGATTGATAATTGTTGGCTTTGGGGACTGCGATATAGTCTTTGAATCTGCCCGGTATCGGCTTCCACATCGTATGGATTTCACCCAGCATCGTATAGCAGTCTTTTACGCTTTCGACGATAATTCTAACCGCTTGAAGATCGTAAATCTGGTCTATATCAATGTCAAGTTGCTTCATCTTTTTGTAAACAGAATAA
The DNA here is from genome assembly GCA_964368715.1 of uncultured Bacteroidaceae bacterium. Lineage (GTDB taxonomy): Bacteria > Bacillota > Clostridia > Christensenellales > CAG-917 > RGIG4097. The sequence continues at coordinate 756 of CAYJCS010000150.1, forward strand.
AAATGTTTGGGACGTCCGTTCACATCGCCGCCGATGCCTAACTCTGCCATTTTATCGCGGATTTCATCGCAAATCTTGTTCAAAAAGCCCTGCCTCTCACTGCGTTTTTTGGCAATGCTTTCAGCAATGTATTTATACTCTTGAGGATACAGATACATCATGGCGAGGTCTTCTAATTCGCATTTGAAGAAGGAAATACCCAGTCTGCCGGCAAGAGGTGCGTAAATCTCAAGCGTTTCTTTTGAAATATACTCTTGCTTTTCCGCCGGAAGATATTTCAGTGAGCGCATATTGTGAAGTCGGTCTGCAAGTTTGATGATAATAACTCGCAAGTCTTTTGCAAGAGCGATAAACAGTTTTCTGAAATTCTCCGCCTGCGCCTCTTCACGGTTGTTAAACTGCAGTTTATCGAGTTTTGTTACGCCTTCGACAAGCTCAAAGATTTCTGAGCCGAACTGCTCCGTCAGTTGCTCGGGAGTGACGGAAGTATCCTCCAAAACGTCGTGCAAAAACGCGGCGATAACCGTTGACGAGTCAAAGCCGTAATCTGCAAGTATCTCAACAACCGCGCACGGGTGAATAAAATAGTCCTCTCCCGAACTGCGTTTTTGGCCTTTATGAGCCTCCAGCGCAAATTCGTAGGCTTTTTTTATCTCGGCATAGTGGTCGGGATACGCTTTTCTTAGTTTTACGAGCAAATTATCCATATCAATGTTTTAGATTTCTGTATGTAACCGAATTGTTTAAGTCGGTTTTAATATTGTTTATCGATACTGTTCCCCTGTCCGAAAGCGTTACCAAGTTAAGTTCGTTAAAAACCTGCCAAATGACGATATAGTCTCTGAAACTGATTTTCATATCGCTGGCTACAGCGCGGTAGAGCCTTTTTGCAGTTGACATTTTCTCGCGCCTTGCGGCAATTTTTTTGAGCGAGATAAACATATCACGGAACTGAGAATCGGGAATATATATTTCTTTTTTTGAACAGTCTCCCAAAAGTGAGCAGCTTTTCACCTGTGACGCAATGTGTTTTATATAACCATACGAAAGGGGTCTTCCTGCTATTATCACATTGCGGTAAAATGAAAAGTCAAACTCGGGCGATGGCAGAATCAGCACGCAGTTTTCAGGATTAAGACATCGCGGAGTTGCAACAAGCACAGGCAATAAGGCAATTTTCGCACTGATGTTTTGAAGCGCTTCATATTCCGATTGAGAAAAGCAGACAAGTAGGGTGCCGAATGGTTTTTCAAGCAACGCTTCCACTTCTGGTATAGTAGTGGACGGCAAGTCGGCCACTCCATCGTGAGAAAGGTGATGCGCGCTTAAAATTATTTCGTCCGTTGGAGTGACTATAACCGTTTCAGACTGAAAAGTTTTGACCACGGCTTGCGCATACTGTCTGTTTTGGAATTCGTTGACGCCCAAAGAGCACTCTATAAGCGTCCGTCCGCTCGTCGCGGCAACGCAGTAGCGGAACTTTGAAAATGCAACGATTTCCATTGAATCAAGCGAACATTTGACGTGATTTGTAAAACCTATCTGCTCAAAATCAAGCCCGTTTGCGCGGATGAGAAAATTCGGCATAGGATTTCCGTAACCGGTAGGCTCCAAAAGTTGCAACTCTTTGGCAAATGAGAGCAAATCGGCATTGACGTCAAGTTCCATCTCGTATTCGATTCGCGGCAAAAACTCATTGAAGTCGTGAGTTTGCAACAACTCGGCATTGATTTTTGCTGCGAATTCGTCAAATCTTTCTTCGCTTATCGTTATGCCCGCGGCCTGTGAATGTCCTCCGAAACTTTCATACATATCGCTGAATTTGGAAAGCAGTTCAAATATATTGACCGCTTTTATCGAGCGTGCGGAACCTTTGCAAAGTCCGTCTCCGTTTTTTGCGAAAAGCATTGCAGGACATTTAAATTCGTCTGTGAGTCTTGCCGCCGCTATCCCCAAAACGCCCGCTTCCCAGCCTTTTTTTGCAAGTACGATTATACGCGTTTTGTCAAAATCAACGGCTTGAAGCATGGCTTTGGCTTCGCCTACAACCTGCTCGCAAGTAATTTGTCTTTTTGAATTATCGCGGTCAAGTTCTTGGCACAAGGAGCGCAACAAAAATATGTCGTTTTCCAAATACAATTCAACCGCTTTCATCGCCGTACTCATTCTGCCGGCGGCGTTTATGCGAGGTGCAAGTTTGAACATCACGTCCTGCGCGGTAAGTTTGTCGGTGTGCAATAGTTCTTTTATGCCCTTTCTTGGGTTTGAAACGATTTGCTTCAACCCGTAATATGCAATGATTCGGTTATCTTTGAGCAAGGGCACGACGTCGGCTATTGTGGAAACGGCTGCAATATCCAAATACTTTTCCATCTCTTTACGTCCGCCTAAGGCTTCCACCAGTTTGAGCGCGACTCCAGCTCCGCAAAAGTCATAATAGCCCTGCTTTTTCACCTTTGGGTCTACTATTATGCAGTCGGGAAGCACTTCTTGCGGTTCGTGGTGGTCGGTAACAATGACGTCGATACCCTCGTTTTTCAAAAAATCGACTTCTTTTACCGCAGTTATGCCGCAATCTACGGTGATAATGAGTGACGGACGACGCTGTTTTAAAATATTTTTTAAGCCATCCGCCTTCATTCCGTAGCCGTCGGTGTTGCGGTTTGGAATAAAATACGCCACGTCTAATTTGTCACGTAGATAAAGCGTCAATATGGAAACCGCGCCGATACCGTCGCAGTCGTAATCGCCGAATATGAGAACCTTTTCTTTGTTTTGCATTGCCAGTTTGACCCTATCTGCCGCCTCTGTCATTCCGTCAATGTCGCACGGCGCGCACATATCGTCAAGCGACGGGTGCAAAAAGGACGGTATGTCATTAAGAGTGTGGTCGCGTTGAAGTAAAAGGCGCAGAAAATCATCGGAAATGTTTTGTTCCCGAGCAAATTCTCTTTCCTCTTGTGTCAACACAATTGCGTCTGTCATGGCGTTCCTTTTGGCAAATTATCTGTTTTTGATTAAACTGCCCCCGTAATTATTACGGAGGCAGCAATATTTTTGAGTTATTTCTTTTTCTTGAAAGTGGTATTCTTCTTGGAATATTTGTACAC
>CAYJCS010000151.1:0-3827 GCA_964368715.1 uncultured Bacteroidaceae bacterium
ACCTTTTGCTACGCATTATAAAAGAACAGCAGCCCACTCATATTGCCGCGGCTTTTGACGTTCACGGCCCTACGTTTAGGCATGAAATGTTTGACAGATACAAAGCCACAAGAAAGCCTATGGACTCTGAACTTGCCTGTCAGGTTCAACCTCTGAAAGATTTGCTTGCGCTTATGAATATTAAAGTCGTTGAGGCTGAAGGCTACGAGGCGGACGACATATTGGGAACGCTGTCAAAGCGTTTTGACGACGATACCATCGTGCTTACGGGCGACCGCGATAGTTTTCAACTTGTGGGGGATACCACAAGCGTCTATTGGACAAAAAAGGGCGTCAGCGAGATTGAAATCATAACTCCCGAAGTGCTTAAAGACATGGGGTTCACTGTTAGCAGTTTCATAGATTTCAAGGCTCTTAGAGGCGATCCTTCCGACAATATTCCGGGAGTTAGCGGAGTGGGCGAGGTGACTGCGAAAAATCTTTTGGACACCTACGGCACGCTTGAAAAAGTGCTTGACCATGCGGATGAAGTTAAGGGCAAACTAGGCGAAACACTCCTTAAAAGCCGCGATATTGCATTGCTTTCAAGAGAACTTGCAACAATCGACCGCGATGCGCCGATACCTTGCAATTTAAAGGAACTCGAATTCAATCCCGTTTATAATGCCGACGTAAAAAGCAAACTTGCCGAGTACGAGTTGACGTCGCTAATCTCGAGAATGAAATTTACTGATGACAACGCCGCCACGACCGAAAAAAAAGATTACAAGAAAAAAGTGGTCGAACTGACTGATTTACAATCAATCGAAAAGGCGATAGTCGGCGACAAAATTTCTCTCTTAATCGGTACCGACATAAAATTTTCGACGGACGGGAAGACGGAATACGCCGTCGTTTGCGGCGACGATTTGTTTGCCGCTCTCACTTTTGAAAGCGCATTAAAATGCGTAATTGATAACTTAAACGGCAAGCAACTTATCTGCTACGATTATAAGTCAATGTCCAAAACTTACGGTTTTGAAGCCAAAGACTTTTTCGACGTTATGATTGCCGCACATTTGGTGCGCGGAAGCGCGCCGATAAAATCGCTTGAGGCTGTGTTGGGTGCGGAAGGGTTGCAGTCGGGCGCGGCGGAAATATTCGCTTATGCAATAGAACTAAAAACCGAACTGAAAGAGAAAAATCTCGAAGATTTGTTTTATAAAGTCGAGCAGCCGCTTGCCGTAGTTTTGAAAAATATGGAAGAGCGCGGCTTTGGCGTTGACAAAAGTCAACTGGACAAACTGCAGGTTAAATACAGCACTATCGTCGAAGATCTGACGGAAAAAATTTATGATGCCGCAGGCACAAAGTTCAACGTGGCATCTCCAAAACAACTGGGAGAAGTCCTATTTGACAAATTGGGACTTAAACACGGCAAGAAAACAAAGACGGGGTACAGCGTCGGAGAAGACGTGCTGACTTCACTTTCAGACGAGCATCCAGTTGTCCCGTTGATACTTGAATGGCGACATTTCAACAAACTGCTCTCGACCTATGTTTCAGGTTTGCAACCGCTTGTTGTAAGAGGCAGAATTCACACGGAATTCAATCAGTGTATTACGACGACGGGTAGGCTCAGCAGCACCAATCCGAATCTTCAAAATATTCCCGTGCGCGGCGACGAGGCAAAAGACGTGAAGTCCGCGTTTGTGCCGTCACAAGGCAACGTCCTCATTTCCGCCGATTACAGCCAGATTGAGCTTAGACTGTTGGCGCATTTCAGCAATGACGAAAAACTTATCGACGCATACCGAAATTCAAACGACATTCACGCACTCACCGCGTCGCAGATACTGAATAAACCGATTGATAAAGTTACGTCAGCCGAGCGTCGCGACGCAAAAGCGGTAAACTTTGGAATTATTTACGGAATGAGCGATTTCGGACTTGCCGAAAACCTTTCCATACCGAAATACAAAGCAAAGGAATTTATCGAAAGATATTTCGCTTCGTACCCTACGGTGAAATCTTATTTGGAAGGTCGCGTTAAAGAAGCGCGCGAAAAAGGTTATGCCGTCACCCTCTTAGGCCGGCGCAGAGATTTGAGCGACCTTAACGCTTCCAACTATATCGTGCGTTCCGGTGCGGAGAGAATGGCAAAAAACACTCCTTTGCAGGGTAGTGCGGCAGACGTAATCAAACTTGCCATGTTGGGAGTTGAAAAGCGTTTGAAGAATATGAAATCCAAGATGATACTTCAAGTGCACGACGAACTGATTATCGACGCCGTGATTTCCGAAAGGGAAGAAGTCAAGAGAATATTAAAAGAAGAGATGGAAGGCGCGGTGGAACTCAAAGTGCCGCTTATTGCTGACGTCAACGAGGGCGATAACTGGGGCGACGTGAAATAAAACGAGAAGTTTTGCCCATATACGCGCGCTAGTGCGTTGCGAGCGTTCGCGCGAAATAGCGGAATAATGTGTGTGCCAGACCAACTGTGCGACCAAACTTCCATTCACCGTTAATGCGAGCCGGTGACGGTACAAAAAATACAAGCAAAATCCACTCAATTTATACGGTAGGAGAAACACTGTGAGAATTGCAATCATCGGGGGAATAGGTAGCGGAAAAAGCGAGGTTCTCAGCGTCGCCGAAGAACTTAATATTGCCACGCTGTCTGCCGACAAAATCAATGCCGACCTGCTAAAAACGCCTGAGTATGTTGATAAACTTGCGGCATTGTTCCCTCGAGCGGTGCAAAATGGTGTCTTGGACAAGGCCGCGCTTTCGGCAATAGTCTTTTCGGACGATGCAAAGAGACTGCAACTGAACTCGCTTGCTCACCCTGAAATTGCAAAACGCATTTTAGCATGCAAGGAAAATCCTTTGGTTGTTGAATTGCCGCTTGCGTTGGAATCCGGTGCGCTCAATTTTTTTGACGAAGTGATTTTGATTGAAACAAATAAAAAGAATCGCACTGTCAGACTCCTAAAAAGAGGATTGGACAAACAGCGTGTGCGTGCTATAATGAAAGCACAATTTAATCCGAAATTTCTAAAAAAACACGCAACGAGAATTATAAAAAACAACAAAGATATAACTTCATTCCGAGATGAGGCAAAAAAATTGCTCGCAATGCTGATAAAGGAAGAATAAATTCAGGCTTGCATTTTTTTAAAACAGTAGAATAATTGATAAAAGGCGCGCAATGCGCAAAGGGAGATAATATGATAACTGGAAAGAAAATTGTACTAACCGGAGCAAACAGCGGTATAGGTCTTGAAACCCTTAAACTTTTGGTTGAAGGTGACAACAAAATACTCGCTGTAGATTTGAAAACCGACGCTCTTGACGCCTTTGATAATGCAAAAGTATTTCCTTTTATTTGCGACGTGTCAAAACCGGAAAATGTAGACAGCATTTTTACAAAAGCCACCGAAGTAATGGGCGACATTGACATTTTCTTTGCAAACGCCGGATTCCCCTATTTTGAAAAGATGGATTACGTCAGTTGGGAACGCATAGACAAGATTTTCAGAGTCAATACATATTCGCCAATTTATTCGTATATGAAGCTGGTTGAATACAAGGCCGGAAAACCTGCTCAAATGGGCATAACGATTTCCGCAATGGGCAAAATGGGCATGCCGGGCTATTCACTTTATGCTGCCACTAAATTCGCTCTGCAAGGTTTCCAAGAAAGCCTGCGCCTGGAAATGCCGAAGAACATAAAACTGACTTGTCTTTATCCCGTCGCCACCGATACCGGTTTCTTTAAGGCGGGAGCCGCTGGGCAAAAGGACAGAGTTGTCACCAAAAAACCTTTCCCCGTGCAAAAGCCCACA
>CAYJCS010000152.1:0-3822 GCA_964368715.1 uncultured Bacteroidaceae bacterium
CTTCTTCAGTGCAAATTACTTGGCGCAGCAAAGAGAAAGAGAAACCTCTTATGCTTGACAAACACAAAGTGATTTTGTGGGTCCTTATCGCTGTTGCAGTTCTCGGCTTGGTGATGGCAATTATCCCTTTTGTTGTGAAATAAATAAAAAATGAAAATTGTCTTATGATTTTGCCGTTTTGTTTTCAAAGCGGCAATTTTTTATGGTTTTTTTCGATTTTAGGAAATATTGCACAGTTTAAATAATGAACATATTTTAAAATCTGTTCAATAAATATTGACATACTGGCTTAACGTAACTAAGATATATAGTAACCTGTTAAGGTGAAAAAATCACTTTAGGAGACAGAAATGTACGATATCATTGTAAATCCTCTCGGTGGAAAGGGTAAAACTGCAAAGACGCTGAAAAGCGTTGAAAAAATACTTCAACAAAAGAACGTGGAATATAAAGTACACAAGACGGAATATGCGGGACACGCAACAAAAATTGCGGAAGAACTGTCAAAAAAATCAGATGCAAAAATTATTATTATGGGCGGCGACGGCTCCTTTCACGAGGTGCTTTGCGGAATAAGCAATTTTGACAACGTTACGCTCGGATTAATTGCATGCGGAAGCGGCAACGATTTTATAAAAAAGTCAGGGCATTCCATAAAGCCGGAAGAGGCTCTCAACGTTATATTAAAAGGCGGCGCCAAATATTTTGACTATATAGAAATGGGCAAGTACCGCTGCCTCAACGTGGCAGGAGGCGGAATGGACGTTGATGTTTTGCTTAAATACGCCACGTGCAAAAAGCTGAAGGGCAAGGCCGCGTATTATTACTCGCTTCTTTGCACTCTCCTAAACACGCGTTTTCACAAATTGCGTCTGACCATTGATGACGTGGTGTCTGAAAAAAATGTCTTTATGATTGGCATCGGAAACGGCGGTTTCATCGGCGGCGGAATTCCAATCTGCCCGAATGCCGTGCCTGACGACGGAATTTTGAACGTGGTTGTGGCAAACGAGTTGCCAAAGAGCAAAATTTTGTATGCTCTGTTAAAACTGCTAAAAGCCCAGCACATCAACGAGCCTTTTGTTGAAGAATTCAATGCAAAAGAAATAAAAATCGAGATTTTGGATGACAGTATGTTTGAACTGGACGGAGAAATCATAGAAGACAAAGTTTTAAACTGCAGTGTTGTACACGGGAAATTGAAAATTTTTGCATAAAAAAACCTGCGGTAATTGCGCCGCTTTTTTGTATTTATCAAAAATTGAATACTGTTGAAAACATCATTTAAACGTGGTATCATTTTTGTATCGGAGAAAACGCGTTTTTATGAAAAAATTTGCAATTTGCTATGATTTTGACAAAACTCTCACGCCCACGGATATGCAGTCGCAGGGTTTTGTGCAGGCTGTGGGAATGGATGCCGACGAGTTTTGGAAAATTGTAGATGATTTTTCTATAAACGAAAATGTTGAACTAAATCATACGTATATGTTTATGATGCTTCGCTATGCAAAAGAAAAGGGCATTGCGATTACCCGCAGTTTTTTGAAAAATTTAGGTGCAGACATAAAATTTTTTAACAGTGTCGAGAGTTGGTTTGAGAGAATTAACGCCATAGGAAAGTCAATGGGAGTCGAAGTGCATCATTTTGTCATATCCTCCGGCAACCGTGAAATTATCGAGGGCACTTCAATCGCAAAGTATTTTGATAAAATTTATGCGTCGGAATACCTTTACGAAGACGGCGTTGCCGTGTGGCCGGCTCACGTAGTGAATTACACAAACAAAACACAGTTTTTGTTCCGCATTAGCAAAGGCATTTTTTCAGAAACAGACGATAGGGTGAACGACTATATGCCGTTTGAAAATTTCAACATACCATTTTGCAATTTTTTGTATATAGGCGACAGCGATACCGATATCCCTTGCATGGCGCTTATGCACCAATACGGCGGCTACGCAGTCGGAGTGTACAATCCCGACGCATCGGGCATAAAAAAAGCCGAAAGGTTACTCAGAGAAAAGCGCGTGGAAAGTATAACCGCCGCGGATTACAGCGAGGGCGGAACGATGGAAACATTGGTGAAGAAGATTTTGTCAAAAGTTAATTAGTTCGGTCAATAAATAAAGCATATGAATAATTAGTCAAAAAATTCAAGGCAAATAAGAGGGGGAGATTATGAGGAAGAGAATTGCTTTTGTATTGTTTTTGATTTTTGCTTTAACGATGCCGCTGTATGCAACCTCTTGCAACGACGCCAATACCAAAGAAGCCGACGAATACGCTTATTTTTATGAGGATTTTCCGACGACTCCTTCCATAGTCGAATCGTTTTTGGAAAAAACCGGTGGTTTTATAAAGGGTGTCTGCCATCCCAACGAAAATTATGAGCAGATTTCCGATGCCAACATCGAATGGGTGCGTTTTGACATCAGCAACTTGCCATATGATAAAAACGGCAATCCGAACGAAGGTTATCTCCGTTTCAAAGAAAGAGCCAAAGGCTATGCCGACCACGGCATAAAAGTGTTAGCGATAACGCCTTATCCTGAAGATTATATTGATGCCGGTCTGGATCCGCGCGACGAAAAGAACGAATTCGAGATTATGAAAATTGCAAAGTTCTATGCCGAAGACTTGCAAGGCATAGTTTCAGCGTTTCAGATCACCAACGAAATGGGCGTAGAACATTTTACTCTTCCGCTAACAATGGGAGAAGCGGCGAGATTTATCGGCATTCAGTTAAAAGCGATGTATCCAGTTAAGCAAAACATTGTTGTAGGCTACAACTGCGGCGGTATTCTCGGATACGTAACACTTCCCAAATTGCTTGTCGACTATGAAAAATACGTGGATTACATAGGCACGGATATATATCTTGGTTGTTTCGAAAATATAATGACCACGATAGACTGGCTGGATTCGCTTACAAGCATTGCAAAACACGGTACCGAAATCCCGATTGTCATGACGGAATTTGGATATATCGGCGCAGGTCAACGCAAGACTGATGCGGAGAAACTTTTGCTCCTTCAATCGTATGGGGCAGTAGGAAGTACGCTTTCCGAAGCGGAAACTTATATCAGAGATAACGCTCGGGTAGTTGTCGAAAACGAAAACTTCCCTGAAAAATTGCGTACGCATCTAGAAAAAGTTTGTGGTATTGATAAAACTACAATGAGTGAAGCCGAAATTGAAGCCGCATACGCATATGTCGGCAGTAAACTGCTTGACACCGAACTTGTAAACCATCTATACTGCGAACTTGCAGAAGGATATGTGATGGAAGAATACGAACATACACAGGAAGGGCAAGCGGCGTTTCTCGCCGATGCAATCCCTCGTCTTTATAGTCATTCGTATATGTGTGGCACAATAGTTTATTGTTATAGCGACTCCGACGCTTGTTATATTTGCGGACAAAACGATTGTCCGGTTGAAACAGGTTGGGGGCTTGTGGACTGTGACGGCAATCCGAAACTGTCTTATACTGCAGTGCTGACTGCGTTTGGAAATATTGACTAATCTGTAATATAATCTAAATAACAGTAAATTCATCAAAAAGCCTGCCGTTCTGCGGCAGGTTTCTTTTGGTGTACCCGAAGAGACTTGAAAAGGAAGAACCGGGGGCCTGACATAACAGTTAAGCAAACGTATTTATTATTCAGCGTCAGTCCCGGCTCGTTGGGAGCATTGCGTGTTTAACACGCTCCGCTTTTAAAAAGCGGAAAGCTCTTCGTGAAAAAAGAGTGACGGCAAGCGTCACTCTTTTGGTGTACCCGAAGAGACTTGAAAAGGAAGAACCGGGGGCCTGACATAAC
>CAYJCS010000153.1:0-3774 GCA_964368715.1 uncultured Bacteroidaceae bacterium
TTATGAAATGCATTTATTGCGGCTGTATGGACAGCAGGGTCGTTGACAGCAGACAAAACGAGGACGGCACATCTATACGCCGACGCAGAGAATGTGAAAGTTGCGGAAAGCGTTTCACAACGTATGAAACAATTGAGAATACGCCTGTTTTGGTCATCAAAAAAGACGGCAGCCGTCAGATATTTGACATAAACAAGGTGAAACTCGGCATCATGAAAGCATGTGAAAAGCGTCCTATCTCCATGACGGCGATAGACAAACTGGTTGCCGACATTCAGCGCAAAGTGTTCAACAGTTTGGAACAAGAAATTTCTTCTTCCTTTATTGGAGAACTCGTTATGGACGGTCTGAAATCGATTGACGAAGTCGCTTATGTGCGTTACGCATCGGTTCACCGCCAGTTCAAAGATATCAACACTCTTCTAAACGAAATCGAAGGGCTTGTCAAACTTAAAGATTCTTTGGACAAAAAGGACAAATAAATCCTTTTATATTGCAGACAATAATTTTGTCACAAAAGATAAACCCGCCTTGTGCGGGTGAAGCACAAAAGATAAACCCGCTTTGTGCGGGTGAAGCACAAAAGACGGCCGCATAAATTGCGGTGAATGCACAAAATACAAAAACTTTTAAACACCGAAGGAAGCGCACAGCGCAAAAGCACCAAAGACAAAATTACATACAATTCAAAAGATAAAAACAAAAGCACAAAAGACAAAAAATTGATGTACGTCTGAAAAACGCAAAGCGCAGAAACACTAAAGATAAGACCGAGCACATTTTGTGCTCGGTATTTTTTTGCGGATTTTCTATTTTTTATAAGTCGACTTTTGTCAAAAAATGTCAGTACAGGGCATATAGTGTACAACAGCGTTTTTGAAAGTAAGTGAAATCGTAATCCGGTTTAGGCTTTCGGGGCGCAAGGCGAGGAGAAGTCGATATGCCCATAGAAAGTTTGTTCGCTCTACTGAAAAATCTGCTGATTTTCTCTTCTTACGTCACAGAAAAAAGTTCGTTTCCAAAACCTTTGTCCAAAGAAAAAGAAAGGGATTATCTCCTTGCGGCGGAAAAAGGCGACAAAGAAGCCAAAGAAATTTTGGTAAAGCACAATTTGAGGCTTGTTGCGCACATAGTCAAAAAATATGCCAATTACGGCGACAACGACGAGTTGATTTCGGTTGGCTCAATAGGTCTTATCAAGGCGGTAGAAAGTTACAACCTTTCTAAAGGCACATCGCTTGCGACCTATGCTTCGCGCTGTATTGAAAACGAAATTTTGATGACGATAAGGCTCAACAAAAAACACCGCGGAAACGTATCGCTGTCGGAACCCGTGGGGGTGGACAGAGACGGAAACGAACTGACTTTGATGGATATGTTGGCGGAAGAAACGTCATTGATCGACGACGTTGAAAACAACATTTTGTTAGAGAGGCTATCCGCGCTGACAAAAGAGGTTTTGACGGAACGGGAATATGAAATAATTCGTTTGCGCTACGGACTTAACGGGACGCCCGCGTTGACTCAAAGAGAAGTTGCGGCGATCTTCGGCATTTCACGCTCGTACATTTCAAGAATAGAGAAAAAAGCGTTGGAAAAAATCCGCGGACATATCGAAAAGGAGGAACTGTATTTTTAGGATTGCCGCGTTTTGGATTTTTCCTTTCAGCATGGTTTGCTTTTTATTTCTGCGTTGTTTTTGCTCTTTTAGAAAATGCGACGTTTTTTCAAAGATTGCACATATCTAGAGTGTGGACGCAAATCGCTATTGACAAAATGGCGGTTTAATGATATATTCGCAAAGGTCTTTTTCCGCTCCTTATTAAGGGCGTGGAAGGGCGAAATTACTTTTATAGAGGAAGACATGAAAACTTATGACGTTTGCATAGTAGGAGCAGGGCCGTCCGGCATATTCACCGCTCTGGAATTGCTCCGCCTGAACAAAAACAAAAAGATTCTGATTGTGGAAAAGGGACGCTCACTAAAAAACCGTTCCTGCCCAAAAGATAAAACGGGAGTTTGCATGAACTGCAAGCCCTATTGCAACATTACCACCGGCTTTTCGGGAGCAGGCGCGTTTTCGGACGGCAAGTTGTCGCTATCAGCGGAAGTCGGAGGCGAACTGCCTCAACTCATCGGCATGGACTTTGCCCAAGAACTCATCGATTACACGGACAAAATTTATCTTGAATTCGGCGCAGACGAACATATAGAAGGACTTGGCAACGAGGAAAAAGTTAAGGAAATCCGCAAAAAAGCCATAAAAGCGGGGTTGAAACTTGTTGATTGCCCGATACGCCATATGGGCACGGAAAAGGCACAAAATATTTATTTGTCCATAGAAAATTATCTGCGCGACAACGGCGTGGATATGATGTTTAACGTCCAATGCGAAAATATCGACCTTGAAAACAATGTCTGCAAAGGCGTTTACGTTTCTTCGCCGGACGGCTCGAACAAAGAGTATATCCGTGCGGATTCAACCATAATCGCCACCGGACGCAGAGGGGCAGAGTGGCTTGAAAAAATCTGCGCAGAGCACAATATTGCTCATGCTCCGGGAGTTGTCGACATCGGCGTCAGAGTTGAAGTCCGCAACGAAGTTATGGAAGAAGTCAACGACGTGCTTTATGAAAGCAAACTGATTGGCTATCCCGCGCCTTTCAAAAACAAAGTACGTATATTCTGCCAAAATCCCGGCGGTTTTGTGTCTCAGGAGAACTATGACAACGACTTAGCAGTCGTCAACGGACACAGTTACAAGGACCTAAAAAGCCAAAATACCAACCTAGCGATACTCTGTTCGCAGGCTTTCACGGAGCCTTTCAAACAGCCAATCGAATACGCAATAAAAGTGGGCGAACTCACCAATATGCTCGGCGCGGGCAAAATATTAGTCCAACGCTACGGTGATATTTTGGCAGGAAAACGCACCTGGCAGAGAGAACTTGCGCTTTCAAACGTCAAACCCACTCTTAAAGACGCCGTGGCAGGGGATATAACGGCCGCTATGCCATACCGCTGCATGACCAATATACTTGGTTTTATCAAATCTGTGGACGAGGTTGTGCCAGGTTTTGCAGGCTATGAAACCCTGCTGTATTCTCCCGAACTGAAATTTTACAGCAACAAAATCAAGATGGACGAGTGCCTAAATACCTCGATTGAAGGCTTGCATTGTCTTGGCGACAGCAGCGGCTGGACAAGAGGGCTTATGATGGCATCTATTATGGGCGTGTTGATGGCGCGTTGCCTGAAGTAAAAGCAAATAAATATGAACATAGCCCTCATAAACAGATTTGGCATTGAATGAATTAATAATTCAAATTACGATTGAAGAAAGCGCGCAGAAGGCGCGCTTTAATTTTATCGGATAAAGGAATATTTAACCCTTCGCCAACTCGTTTTTCCAAACTTAATAAGTTTTTTTGTGAGGCTTGGCATTGCATTTATTTCCAATAATTTACAACTAAAATTACTTACGCAAAACTCAAACTAGCCTTATGGCAAAAAAATTACGTTTGGCATCTTATGCGTTTATACTTTCCATTGTGATGGCTCTTGTCATTTTGCCTCCGCCCTCAGGCACGGTTATCGCTGAAGAAAATGATTATGTTTTTTTGGGTGGAAATCCCATAGGCATCGTTGTCGGAGCGGGGGGGCTTATCGTTATTAACGTCGGCGAGGTAGTGACAAATGACGGCAATGTGTCGCCTGCCGACGGCTTAGGGCTGTCAAAAGGCGATGTGATAACTCATTGCAACGGCGAAAAGG
>CAYJCS010000154.1:0-3688 GCA_964368715.1 uncultured Bacteroidaceae bacterium
ACAAAATTGAAGAAACCAAACAGGCTTTGACAAGACTTAGAGGCAACATCGCAAAAGTCAAACAGCAGCAAGAAGAGCATCAGCAAAATATTGCCGAATGTGAACAAAATATCGCAAGACTTGCTGAACGTATCGGAGAACTGCGTATTGCCATTACGCTCAACGAAGACAAAGGCAAAAACTCTTTTGAAATTGTCCAAAACCTCGAAAAAAACGTGTCTAGCGGAGCGATCGAATACGAAAGTGTCAGAACACAAATCAAAGAGTTGCAAGAAAAGTTGTCTTCAATCGACGATTTGGAAAAGGAAGTGCAGGGCAAGCAAAGCGAATATGATGCTCTGCTTATGGAGAGCAAGACCAAAAAGACGGACAACACGTCGGAGCGTGAAAGCCTAAACACCAAAGTGCTTGAACTTCGAGTTGCCCTTGCAACTTTGAAGAGCGCAATTGATACTCACGACGCGGAAATTGCCAGACTAAAGCGCGATCAGGAAAACACCGCAGAAGAAAAACTCGACCTTATTGCGGAACTGAAAACCGTGGAATCTCAACTTGAAGCAATCAAATCCGCTCCCGAAAAAACTTCGTTTAGCGCGGAGGATTTGAAGCGCATAAAAGAATTGGAGGAGTCTATCTTAGGACTTGACAACCGCAAAGCGGAATTGAACGATAAACTCGTCAAATTGAACGCGGAAAAGACGCGTTTGTTTGAAGAGAAAACCGCTATTAACGAAAAAATTATGCGCGACGAAAACACTCTTTCGCGCATTGACGATGAAAACCTTGCTTTGCAAGAGCACATATTGGAAGAATACGATTTGACTTACGGCACGGCACTGGAATTTAAGGACGCAGAGTTCAGCGCATACGGCGCAAAGACGGAAATCACCGAACTTAAGCGTTCCATTGCCAAGTTGGGCGACGTCAATTTGCTTGCCGTGCAGGATTTGGCGGACAGCGAAAAGCGACTTTCCGATTGCACCGCTCAGCGCGACGACATTCAAGCGGCGTACGATGACATATACAAAATCATCGAAGAGTTAACAACCGAAATGACGCAAAAATTCACTTCCGCTTTTGAAAAAATACAGACAAATTTCACAGAAGTTTTCGGAAAACTGTTCGGTGGCGGCAAGGGCGAACTTAGGCTTGACACATCAGAAACACAGGATCCTCTTGAAGCCGGTATCGAAATTTTTGCGCAACCCCCGGGCAAGTCGCTTAAACACATCTCGCTTCTTAGCGGCGGAGAAAGGGCATTGACGGCAATATCCATACTGTTTGCAATTCTCAAACTCAAACCTATGCCTTTCTGCGTGCTGGACGAAATTGAAGCGGCACTTGACGACAGCAATGCCAATCTGTTTGCAGAGTTTTTGAAGAGCTTTTCGGACTTCACGCAGTTTATCGTCATCACTCACCGCAAGCCGACTATGAGCCATGCAGACAGTATCTTCGGCGTGACAATGGAAGAGCGCGGCGTCACTAAGTTCGTTTCGATTGAATTTGAAGAGGCAGTCAAACACGCGGTGGAATCCGAGGGAGGCGCAGCCTGATGGGATTTCTTTCAAAGATAGTTCAAGGCATAAAAAAGACCAAAGACAGCATCGACAAAAAACTGTTTTTTGCATTCAGCGCGCGTGAAATCAACGACGATTTTTACGAGGATTTGGAAGAAGCGCTATTAGGCGCCGACGTTGGCATAAGCGCTTCCGAAGCGGTCATCGAAGAGATGAAAGATAGGGTTTTCAAACAGAAAATCAAACGCTCCGAAGATGCAAAACAGATACTGAAAGACGTGCTTGTCGACCAAATTGATTTTGAAACGGTGCCGTATACTTATCCTCTTGTGATTTTGATGTCGGGTGTCAACGGCGTTGGCAAAACTACCTCTCTTGGCAAACTTGCTCATTTGTTTTTGGAACAGGGTAAAAGCGTCGTAATCGCTGCTGCAGACACCTTTAGAGCCGCCGCAAGCGAGCAGTTGGAAGTTTGGGGTGAGCGCGCGGGAGTTAGGGTTATACGCCACAATGAAGGCGCAGATCCGGCGGCCGTGGTCTTTGATGCCATATCTTCTGCAAAAGCAAAAAACACAGACGTAATTTTGATTGATACGGCAGGCAGACTTCACAACAAGAAAAACCTAATGGAAGAACTAAAAAAGATTTGCCGAGTCGTCACGCGCGAACTACCCGAAGCGGATTTCAGGACATATCTTGTGCTTGACGCAACAACGGGTCAAAACGCCGTTGCGCAGGCGGAAATTTTTTCTCAGGCAACAGACACCGACGGTATCGTGCTCACAAAACTTGACGGGACGGCAAAGGGCGGGGTTGTAATCGCCATTTGCGAAGAACTCGAACTGCCTGTTTTGTATGTCGGCGTTGGAGAAAAAATTGACGATTTAATACCTTTTGACGCAAAAGAATTCGTCGACGCTCTTATTTAGTATGGCACTTTATATTTCTCGTGAATAAACTAATATTTTGAAAGCCCCCTCTTTCCCCACAAGGGGGTATTTCTCCCACCACTCGAATAAGTACTTCGCCTATTTAGGTTTCCGTCGCTCGCGGGGGAGACAAGACGCGATTGACGCTTCGCGTAGCAATACGCTATTCCGTCGCTATGCTCCTTACGGCACTCGCGCATTATGTATCCTCGCTTCATTATGCCGCTTGCCGCTCGTAGACGCTCGTCCTTTTCACGCCCCCTACGGCGGCTGTGGCTTATGGACGGCGTCTACTCTTCCCCCTTCCGCAGTCGGCACGCTGACTATCGTATAACCCATTTTGCCGTTCGCGTGCCTTTGCGCGGTGGGGGAGCCCCCTCTTTCCGCTTCGCGTCTAGATGTGCCTATGCCTGCGCACTTTTGTCTGGTGCTCGGTGCTCACTTTCTCGCCGCACTGCGGCTCGCGTTCGGAACTTCGTAATGAATTAGTGCGTACTCACTCTCACTCCAAGTTGGCTAATTTAAAATACTTACTAATAACAAATTACAAAAAATTTTAAATTACATTTTACTCCATGTCATTGCGGAGTTTTGTCAAAATTTTGCCTTCCAGACGACTGACTTGCACCTGCGAGACGCCCAGTTCACTTGCTACTTCGCTTTGTGTCTTATCTCTGAAATAGCGCAAAATTATGATTTTTCTTTCTCTTTCCGGCAAAGACTTAATAAGATCGCGTAGCATAATTTCGTCGATTTTATTTTCCGGCGTATCGTCGCCGATAATTCTGTCGCCCAAGGGCGTTTCGTCGTCATCGGTACTTCCGCTGAGCGACAGAACTCCGCGCGATGTGTCCAGCGCGAAAACTATATCCGCAGGATCACAGCAGAATTCTTTTGCCAAATCGTCTACAGTCGGTTCGGTTTCGCCGTTTTTTAGTTTGGAATCAGTGTATGCCGCAATTTTTTGGGCGAGTGATTTTGCCCAACGCGACACCTTAACTGCGCCGTCGTCGCGCAAAAAACGTTTGATTTCTCCGGTAATCATAGGCACGGCGTAGGTGGAAAAACGTACGCCGAAACTCTCGTCAAATCCAAGCATTGCCTTTGTAAATCCCATCGCTCCCAGTTGCATCAAATCATCATATTCCAAACGGTTGCGAAACCGCTTTACTATGCTTTTGATGAGCGGTAAATTTTCTGTTATCAAGGATTCTTTTGCGTTTTCGTCGCCCTCTTTTG
>CAYJCS010000155.1:0-3677 GCA_964368715.1 uncultured Bacteroidaceae bacterium
CGACTATGAAAGCATCATTTATTTTGGGCGCGATGATAGGAGTCGCTGCCACATCAGCGATATGCGCTTCAACAAGTGCAAAATGCGTCAGACGTGCAAAGCGCATGTTTATGAACAAACTTGAAGACATATTCGATTGATAAAAAATGCACCGGTTCCGGTGCATTTTTTTATTGGGCGCAATTTTTATTCTTGTTTGGACAGCATAAGTAAGTAATGATTTGTCTTTAGTAACGAGCATTTGGTGTTGCAAGATTGATAATGTTTTTTTGTCGATATGAATTTGAAAAGTAATTGTTATTTTTAGATAAGAAAAAACGCTGACATAAGTCGGCGTCTTTTCTTTTATAGGGGTGATTATGAACGTAAAGTTATAGATGAAACCTCTTATATTAACCTGCAGCAGCCATGTAATTAATGGTGATATTTGTGCCAAGTTCATTGTTTGCAGCGCTTAATGCCCAGTTTAAAAAGCCCACAAGAGTTTCAGACGATACCGCAAATCCCATATTGTCGATTTCGTCTGCCACCAGTTTTGATTCGACAACGCCGATTACAACGCAGTTGCGGTTAATAAGCGGTCCGCCGGAGTTGCCATTATTGACGGCTGCGTCTGTCATAATAAATGTGCCTGCGCCCCAGCTTTCAAAATTCAAACCGTCGTTTGTCACAATACCGTCGGCCATGCTCATTCCAAAGCCGCGCGGATTGCCGATAAGCGCCACTTCGTCGCCTGTTTCGCAGTAATCCGTTGCCGCAATTTTCAGTGAAGGATGAAGAGTGTTAGACGGTTGATTTCCCACAATTTTGCAAAGGGCTAGGTCGGCTTGGTCGAGGTTTTCCGATTGTGAGTTTTCAAGTGTTATGCCGCCGATAGCCACAACCTCAAGATCATACGTCGCGGTCTCGCCGTCAAACTGGCAACTGATTTCATCATAGACGGTGGCATTATAATCCACAATTTGAATGCGTTGACCAAATTGATAAACATATGATATTGTCGGTTTTTCATAAAGGACGACGTGAGCGTTTGTAACGATATATCTTTCGGGGCTTTGCGCGGAGGAATCGGTAATCAAAAATCCGCTTGCAACCCCCGAATACGTTTTATCGGTCGTTGTGCAATACATTGCCACAACAGAATTAAAGCAGTTGTCATAAATAAGTTCGCTGACGGATGAGGACAGTTGCTCAAGCGCTTTTGCGCTCGCTGCATCCGTAACGTCCGAGACTACATCGCTGTCTTCAAGCACGCTTGATATTGCATCCATATACGTGCTTTTTGCCGACGCTTCCAAAGAGGCAGCATAATCTTCCGCAATTTTGTCTTTAAGTGTCGCTAATACGATAACGTTTCCCAAAACGACCAAACACATGAAAACTGCCACGCAGATGCAAATCACCACCGTTGGGCTGCTTTTTCTTGTTTTGGGGTTTGGTGTATGATAGATAGGCGTACGATTGTTATCGTTGTTGTCGTTATAATTGAAAAAATTATTAAAGTCGTCCATAAGATACCTCTTCAATTTTCTGCACTTATATTACTTATCCATAATTAAACAAGTATTAAAAAGCGGTTTTATTCTTGACAATAGTATGTTACAATAACCAAAGAGGTATATATGGCTCAACAAAGAAACGATTTTCCCACCAAACAGGAAATTAAAAAAGCCGTTTTAAGCGTGCTTACAGGCACGAAGTTGGAACGCAAACAAATTATAGATCGCACCCAGTTAGAATACGGTTACAGTTTAGAGCAATTGAAAGACCGCAGTTGCGAATCGTTGAACACCCGTCTTAAAAGTCTGACAGGAGTTGTTATAAACGAGATGTTGGCAACTTCAAGCATCCTTTTAGACGAAGAGGGAATGTTTAGTCTTCCGACTCCGGATCCGGCAAAAACCGTAACAGACGGCAAACCCACTCGCACTCAAAAACGCCGCGCCCAGCGAAAAAAAGCCGCTGAACGCTCAAAACCCGCTCATCCAGATTATCCCGACAGTCCTCTGGGTGATTTACTTACCGAGGCAGATGCAAAACTAGACGACTTAAAATCAAAAAAAATCGACGATCGCGCGTATATTGGGCATTTGAAACGCATAGCAATAAAATGCATCAACGAGGCAGGCGGTGAATTTTTTGAAGAACTCAGCATGAAACTTTTGATTGCCGCATACGGCGAAACCGTCCAAAAAAACGAATTGACGGCGGGTGCAGACGACAACGGAATCGACGGCAAATTGTACGTCAAAGACCCTCTTGGATTTGATGAACTGATATTTTTCCAATCAAAAACGAAACTCAACGAAAGAGCGTACGTGTCCATAAAAGTGGCGCGCGAGTTTTTGGGCGTTATGTCGGCATACGGCGCGTCAAAGGGTATACTTATCACAAACTCCAACTTCCACCGCGACACAAGAGCGTTTGCAAGCAAGGTTACCAATCTTATGCTTATTGACGCAAACGTTTTGTTTGATATGATGAAACAATACGGTGTCGGCATAATAAACCGCGTCGGAACTTACGTTATTGACACAGGTCTGTTCTTATCGTGCAAATAGGAACTTGTCTTATCAGACAAAATGCAATCGCGAAAGATTGCATGGTCTGAAACACCGTCTATCTATCGGCGATATTGACAAAACCCGACGTTTATATTAAGATTAGACGTATAAAATTTATGCAAGGCATCGGAGCTCCTCTTTGCATAATAAACAAAATAGTAAGGAGCGACAGAGGATTATAATGTCCGTTTTATTTTGCGATACAGACTGCGAATTGTGGTACACCACCGCTCGCGAGCTTGATTTAAAAGTTATTGGTATGCCGTACACCCTAGACGGTGTCGAAAGGCTTTACGACCTTGGTGAAAACACTGATTTTAAGGGATTTTTCCGTCGTATGAAAGAAGGATCGGTGCCGATTACGTCGGGACTTAATTCCCAAAATTACACCGAGATTTTTGAACCGTATTTTGCTGCAGGCGAAGATATTTTATACGTCGCTTTTTCTTCAAAAATGTCCGGGACTTTCGTACATATGCAAGTTGCGGTTGATGCCCTTCAAAAAAAATATCCCACGGTAAAATTCCGCCGTTTTGATACGCTCAACATATCAATGGGCGCAGGTATTATGGTTTATCTTGCCGCCAAACGTTTTGGAACAAACGGAGGCGAAATTGACGATACCTACGATTATCTTGAGAGCATAGTGGGCAAAATCGCGGTATTCTTTGTCGTTGACGACCTAAAATACTTGTCGCGCGGAGGCAGACTGTCGCCAACTGCCGCAAAAGTAGGCTCAATCATTCAGTTGAAACCAATTCTCACCGTCAACGACGCGGGCGAGATAGCCGTGTATGCAAAGCAACAGGGCAGCAAAAAAGCGATGGCTTTTACTGTTGCTGAATTTGCAAAAAAATACGTCGACATTGACAACGCTCCGATAACAATCGTCGGTGCGGACAACGACGAAGCGGTAGAAACTTTGAAAAAAGAAATCTCTTCAATAAAACCAAATGCCGAAATTTGGATTCAACCGGTCGGCCCCGTAATCGGCGCACATTGCGGCCCCGGAACCTATGGACTCATCTTTACATCCGTAAGCAGATAATGAAAAAAGTCATATTCTTATTAATAACCGTTTTTTTGTGTGTGTTTTCCTTGGCGGGTTGCAGC
>CAYJCS010000156.1:0-3662 GCA_964368715.1 uncultured Bacteroidaceae bacterium
CGGCTCGCAGGATATGAAATCTCATATGGTTGCTTTGCTTGAAGCGGTGGAATATCACCTTAAAGCGGGAAAGACTTTCAACAGAGATTTGTATCTTTGTTTCGGCCACGACGAGGAACCGGGGAATTCCACGGGAGGCGCGTCTAATATCGTCAAATACCTAAAAGCCAAGGGCGTTCAAATGGAATTTGTCATTGACGAGGGCGGCACCGTACTTGACGGCAAACTTTTGGGTGTGCCGCACACGGTTGCACTTATCGGAGCGGCAGAAAAAGGCAACGGAGATATTGAACTTATCGTCAAAAAAGCGGGCGGACATGCATCCAACCCCAATCCTCCGACGGCGGACGGCGTGCTTGCCGACGTAATCAAAAAAGTTGAAACTCACCAGATGAAAACCCGCTGGACTGCCTTGACAAAAGAAACGTTCAGTCAACTCGCGCCTTACTGCGGCGGGAACGCGTTGGGCAAAGTATTCAAGTTTGCGCTTACAAACCGTGACGTTCTCTCTCCTCTTGTTAAATTCGTGTTCACCGTCGCCGCGCCGATGACCAACGCTCTTGTCCGCACGACTTTTGCACCCACGATGCTTTGGGGAGCGGATGCCAGAAACGTAATTCCGAAACAAGCCAAAGTCAACATCAACTACCGCATGATAACCGGAGAAACCGCCGACGACGTGAAGGCTTATCTAGAAAAACTGCTCAAAAAGTATATCAAGAAAGGACAGCTTGAAATCAAATTGCTTGAATATTCTAACCCTTCCGCCGAAGCCGACGTCCATTGCGATGCTTTCGAAAATATACGCACGGCGGTTTGCGAGGTCTTTGATGACGTCGTCGTTGCTCCTTATATGTTTATAGCGGCATCGGACGCTCGCTTTTATAATCCGCTGACCGACAACGTATTCCGCTTCGGCCCGTTTATCAATTCGCTTGACGATCAAGCAAGAATACACGGCATAAACGAAAGATTGCACGTTGATCAACTTGAAAAAGCCACTCAATTTTTTGTCCGTTGCTTAGAAAAAACATTAGATTAAAAATCGATCAATAGCAAACGCAGTTTAAAAATTCAAAGGGCGCACGTTGCGCCCTTTTTATTGTCGAACAACATTATTCAAAAATTCTCGCGTGCCGATTTTAATGGATTTTACGTTTAATAATTTGCACTATTTGCTTCACTTTTTTATTAGCGAGAGTTCTTGTTAAAAAACACAGCAAAACAAAGGCTATTTTGTGAGTGTCTGAACCGCTTTTTAGTGTGCGAAAAGAATTTCGACACAACATTTTGCCGTCTAAAAAAAAATTGCTTTAAAACCTTGAAAACCTGCTTGTTGCGTGTTACAATCTCAATCCACGCTATAAAGGCAAAATTTGGAAAGGAGCGCTATCTTGGACTTTGAGATAGAAAACAACGGTTTAATGCCGCTGGACAGCAAAATTCAAAAACTCATCATCTTGTTCACGTTTGAAAAGATGGCGATTCCGCTTTCAGAAGCGATAGTTTTGGATATTTGCACCTCCGACAACAACTGGCTGACCTATATGGAATGCAAACAGTTTCTCGATGAACTCGTGGAGACCAATCTCGTCTACAAAGTTCCCAAAAGCGACTGTTTGAACATCACTCAGGACGGCATCAGTTGTTTAGCGTTGTTCTTCACAAGGATACCCTCATCCATTCGTGACGAAATCACCGCTTACGCCCGCGATAACCGCATGCGCTTCAAAAAACGCCAGTCTTATTTTTGCGATTATTCCAAAAACGCGGACGGGACCTACACCGTCATTCTGCGTATTAACAATGACACCACCATTCTTATGGAACTTAAACTCGTGGTTGCCAACCGTCAACTTGCAAAATATCTTTACAAGAGTTGGGTTGACAAGGCTTCACAGACCTACGCCCTCATTCACGACACTCTTCTTGATTAAAATAATTAAAATAACCTATACAAATAAAAAGCCGCTCGCAAGCGGCTTTGTTTTTTCGTTTTGTTTCGTTTTGTATAGTGCATCTATTATATTTCAATAAGAATTTTGCTAAACTGGTAGGGATATTCGGCGCATTCTTTTATCATCGCCGGCACTTCGTCAAAACTGACGGTTTTGGAAATTATTCCGTCCGTTTTTACTATTTTGTTGGCGAGCAAATTTATTGCGGATGACATCTCGTTGTGTCCGTCTCCCACGCCCTTTATGGTTAGTTCTTTGTCCAAAACAAATTCCATATCCAACTGATGTTTGGAACGCGTTGAATAGCCTGCGATTAAAACAACGCCCTGATTTTTGACAAGTCTGACGGTGTTGCCAAAAGGAATTCCTTCACCTGCATATACGGAAAACTCGCACATTCTGCCGCCGGTGATTTCTTCCACTCTGCGCTCCAAATTGTCATAGGTGGGATTTAGAGTGTAATAAACTCCCCAATGTTCGGCAAGATGAAGTTTGTCGTTGTCCAAGTCGACAAGTATAGGCACCAGTTGATAATATATCGCAAGTTGCGAAAGCACCAATCCCAAAGTACTTGCGCCCACGACCAGCACATAGTCGCCTTTTGAAGAGTCCATATTTTCAAAAACGCTGTTGCCAAGTGCGATATATTCAGTAAATATGGCGTCTTCATCGGGGATACCGTCGGGCAGAGGGTACACGTTTTCAGCCGGCACCGACACAAAATCGGCAAGAAGACCGCTTATATCCATGCCCATAACGTGCATTTTTTTGACACCGTGTTCTTCGTAGGGGACAAACGGACTGACAACTACTCTTGCGCCCAGTTTGAGTTCCAAACTTTCGTCTTCTTCGGAAACGTAGCCGACACCGCTGTGACCGGGCACGGTTACGCCGCCCGTATCTCCTAAAAAATATAGGACGTCGGATGAGGACAAAGCCACCTTGCTCATTTTCAATTTGACCTCGTTTTCCTTGCGTTGCAAAGTTTCCTCGGCCAACTTGATATTATCCAAATTTTCGATATGCCATGTTTTCATCTTTCTCTCCTATCAACCCGCTTTATGCTAGCATAGTTTCCCCTATTATGCAAGTTTAAAAGCCACAGCGTTAACTTATCGAATCAAACCAAAAGTCTGGCTTGAGACGGCAACGAAACTATTTTATCGTTTGTGCCGTCAAATGTGTGTTCGCTGTTTTTTAAATCGGCATTCGGCACGAAATACACTCTTTTGCCGAACCATATTTTTGCCGCTTCGCGGCGCATCAAATTCTTTTCAAAGATAGTGTCTGAAATTTCGGGACTGACGTTTGCGATATAGGTTGAAAAATCGTTTTTGAGCGTGTATTCGATAAGTTCGTCGCGCATGACAAAAACGCTTTGCTCATTAGACACAACGTGTCCGCCCATGCACTCTTTGCACGGCGAAAGCATAAACTCGTCAACGGGCAGTCTGCTTTTTTTGCGGGTGAGTTCAACAAGCCCCAGAGCCGTCATTTCAACTGCAGAGGTTTTGAGTCTGTCGCTCTTTAGGGCAGTTTTTAGCCGCTCTACTATGGCTTCTTTGTGCTCGTAGATCGTCATATCAATAAAGTCGATAACGATAATTCCGCTGATATTTCTAAGTCTTAACTGCCTCGCAATCTCGTCGGCGGCAACGGCATTGGTCTTAAACACCGTGTCTTCCAAATCCTTTCCGCCCACAA
>CAYJCS010000157.1:0-3638 GCA_964368715.1 uncultured Bacteroidaceae bacterium
CCGGGGTTAAAACTCAGAGCGGCTTCACCGTAAATCAAAGCCTTTTTATAAAATCCGCAATAATAGGCGGAAACTGCCGCCAAATCGTAAGGATATTCGTTCCAACTCTCCGATTCATTTATATAACTGTCACTTCGTTCTGTTATTGACAATGCCTTTTGAGCAAAATACAAAGACCCTAGCCAGTCTTTGTTGTTTGCTGAATACGCCGAGGCTTGCAACCATGGCTCTCTAAGGTGCGGCGCTTCTGCAATCGCTCTGTATATCCATTTTTGTTCTTCCTCTTGCAGGCTCAAATTTTTATATGCTTTTGCAATAAATCTCATTGATGCGCAACGCTCGTCTTTCCAAGTCGCCGTTTCCAAATCAAGGTGCCGCTTTAGGGTAGCTATGCACTTTTCCCATTCTCCGCGGAACATATATTCACGGCCCAAATAATGCATATTTCTATCGTTAGTCGGGTCTTCTTCAACGGCCAATTCAAGAAGTTCCAAATATTGCGCGCGCGATTTGGTGTCATCCGCGTGGTGATTGAGTTGTATATCTTTTGAATCGGTAACAACATATGGCTCGCTGCCTGTGTATTTCAATACTTCATGAACGGGATTTACCCACAAAAAATCCTTGCGGGTATGGATTTTATCTCTCATAAACACGCTTCCTTCGCTGCCGTCAGGATTGAAATTCCACGTGTATCTAAATCTTAATTGTTTGGTAAAGGGCGACCAAACAGATTCCAGTGTTTCCCGCCAACCGGGTTTAAAGAACTCGTCAATATCGGTGGAAACGCATATATCGACGTTAGCAGGCACAAGGTTGAGTGACTTGTTTCTTGCTTTGTCAAATCTCCAAGGCACAATCTTTTCTACAACAACATTGACCCCAAGCGCTTCAAACTTTTTCACGGTATTATCGGTCGATCCTGTATCCAACACGTAAATGGCATCGGCCTCAGACATCGATTCAAACCATCGATCAACAAATTGCTCTTCGTTTTTACAAATTGCATAAACCGCCACATTGTACTTTTTCATTCTAATCTCCCGTATATAGTATGAAATAAAGACATAGGGTGCCTTTTAAAGGTGATGCCTCAACGTTTGAGTTATAGTACCTCTGCAAGGAGAAAGGGTAGGATATACCGAAATAAAAAACTAACTCAAAAATATATTGTATTTTGAAACGTAATGCTTTAATATATAGATAATCATCAATGTGTGAGGTGAGTATGACAACTGCGGATTATGTGCTTTGTTTCAAGGCGTTGAGCGACGAAACAAGATTGAAGATTGTCGAACTTCTAAAAGGCGGCACAATGTGCGCGTGCAAAATTTTGGAGAGGTTCAGCATAACTCAACCCACTTTGAGTTATCATATGAAAGCGCTTGTTGATTGCGGTTTGGTGAGTGCAAAAAAGGACGGCATATGGAATCACTACACGGTCAATATGGATTTGCTGAATGAACTTGCAACTCTTTTGAAAGGAAAATCCGACTGTGAATTGAACGTTAATAGCGATAATGAAAACGCCGATTGAATTTGCAAAAAGAAAATATAAGGCACAAGCCCGTATTTTTTGACGTAAATATAGATATATGCAAATATATCAATGTAAGGAGTAAAACCGGACGAAATCAAGACAGATTTCAGCGATTTGGAAGATAATAAGGTTAATATGGACGAATTTGAGATTGACATAAATAAAGACAGCAAAAGTAACTCCCAAGAGGTTGAACCGTCAACCGAGCCAAACTTTGAAGAAGGGGCGTTAAATCAAACTATCATCAATGATGATATGTCTCTTGATAAAACTATTGCCGAGGGCAAAGAGTCGTTTAACGAACCCAATTTTGAAGATACGAAACCGGATTTAACTCCATGCAATAACCCAAAGAAAAAACACACATTTCTGATTGTTCTTTTGTCGGTTATAGGTGCTATTGGGCTTACGTTCGGTATCTCCGCAATCGTGGGCGGATGGACTGCCGTAAAAGCCACAAGCGAATTTATTACTAGGCAAATACTCGGCATGGTTTGGCTTAACGATCTTATCGGTCTTGCACTTGCCGGTATAGGAGGAAAGGCGTTTTTATCCACCTGGTACGGCGCCGGAATACAGTTTTTTATTTATGACACGATAAAAATATTCTTTTTGCTTTTCCTGCTGATTTTTCTTATCAGTTATATCCAAAGTTATTTTCCGCCAGAAAGGACAAAAAAAATTCTTGCAAAATTCGGCGGCATAAAAGGAAATATACTGGGTGCGTTGTTGGGAACAGTCACGCCGTTTTGCAGTTGCTCTTCAATCCCTATCTTTATCGGTTTCACAAAAGCGGGCGTCAGGAGCGGCGTTACCTTCAGTTTCTTGATTAGCAGTCCGCTTGTGGATTTGGGCGCGTTTATTCTTCTTGCAAGTGTATTCGGATTCCCCATTGCCATTGCATACGTCGCGGTCGGTCTTGTGCTCGCCGTTGTCGGAGGCACGATTATAGAAAAATCGGGCGTAGGTAAAAACGTGCAAGACTTTGTTTTGCAAGGCGAAAGCGTCGATATCGACGAAGTTAGTCTGACACATAAAGAGCGCGCAAACTATGCTATTCAGCAAGTCAAAACAACGCTTAAAAGGGTATGGGCATATGTCCTTATCGGCGTTGCTGTCGGAGCGCTAATACACAACGTAGTACCGTCTGAATGGATCAGCGCCGTACTCGGTCAAGATAAATGGTATAGCGTGCTTGTGGCAAGTTTGGTTGGCGTCCCTATGTATGCCGACATATTCGGCACTATACCCGTTGCGGAAGCACTTTGGGCAAAAGGCGTCGGAATCGGCACAATACTGGCGTTTATGATGAGCGTGACCGCACTGTCACTGCCAAGTATGATCATGCTTTCAAAAGCGGTGAAACCCAAATTGCTTGCGGCGTTTATCGGTGTTGTCGTGGCGGGGATAATCATTATCGGCTATGTGTTCAATGCGCTAAATTTCTTATTTGTCTAAAACGGAGGTATATAAAAATGCAAATCTTAACATTTGGAAACTGCTGCAAAAATTCAAAGCAAAATCATCTTAACGCGGTAGAGGCAGCAAAGCGATGCGGAATTACCGAAGAGGTGAAAAACATCAGCGATTGGAACGAAATCGCAAAATACGGCGTTATGGCAAATCCCGCTATCGCAATAAACGGCAAAGTGCTTTCAAGCGGCCGCATGTTGTCGGTTGACGAGATAGTAAAACTTATCGAATCCAAAAAAGCATGACTTATTTGGTGTAATTTGCGCCGCATTGTCTATGTGGCACGGCAATTATCTTGTGAAGTTTTTTTCTGTATCGCTATGTCATTGCAAGTTATCACATGCAAATAAAAGTAAAAAACCTAAGACGTTTTAATGAGTGTGTGATTGCTCACTCTTGCTCAAATTATCTGGATGCCCCCTCTTTCCCCACAAGGGGGTATTTCTCCCACCACTCGAATATATACTTCGCCTATTCAATAGTCGTCGCTCGCGGGGGAGACACCCCACCTCACTACTAGTTATCGTCGCCTTATTATGCCACTGGTCGCAGCCGCCGCGTTGCGTCCTAGTTGCGTCTGCGGCTGGCGTACAGTCGTTCGGGCACGCCCGCCGTTCGGGTGGGC
>CAYJCS010000158.1:0-3621 GCA_964368715.1 uncultured Bacteroidaceae bacterium
TCGGTCAGTCTTTGTAGCTGAACTCTTGCCTGTTCTTCGATTTCTTCAAGCGCTTTCAATTTTTTTTCGGCGTTGTCAAATGCCGAAAGTATGCCGCCCACTCTGTCGCTGTAGCGTGTGCTTTCGCGGTTAAATCGGTCGATACATTCCGCCAAATCCACGGATTTTTTTGTCTGACCGGAAAGCGTTTCGTAAATCTTGTCTAGTTTTGTGTGAATGGAGCCGTCAAAAGAGCCGCCCAATTTTTCAAGATCGCTTTTCAGTTCGTCGTAGGTGTCGGACAGATCTTTCAGGCTTTCCTGAATGGGTGAGAGCAACTCGCGGTATCCTCGGAAGGCTTCAACCAGTGACCTCATTTCGTCGTTTTCCATATTTTCTCCTCGTTTTCAATAGTTTTTTGCCGTGTCAGCATTTCTGCATTTAACAATTTTGCTATCGGTGGCATATTGAGCGCTATGCGGTTAGATTTTTATTTTTTCGATTTAACAGTTTTTATCGCTTGACTTACGGATTTTTGCTTTGCTTTAAGTTCCGCCAAATCCTTTTTCAAGGTATCGCAGATGATGCGTCTTGCCGTTTCGTTTTCGCACACGTCGGGGTAGAAGCGCGACACGCTCCAATTTAGTGTTCCGCCTTCGCCCGCGGCTCTAGCGTCCACCAGCGAGGACAGTTCGGGGCTCTTTGCCGCATCAAACTGGCGCTTTGCCTCTTCAAGCAGCCCCAGTTCCCAAAATGCTATGCCTGCCGCTTTGTAGTCGCCGCCTTTAACGTGGGTTTCGTACACTGAAATACGGTTGTTTTGCAGTTTTGTATCCTCTTCGTCGTCCAGTTTTCCCGCCGTAAAATGCGCATTGTCGTATTGTCCGGCTTTGATAAACTCTTCAATCCTTTCGTATAGTTCGTCTACGTTCACACCCGATTTTCCGACTGCGGAGGCAAGCGATACAGCGGCATTGTCCGCGCCCTTAATCTCAAAGTGCGTTTTAAAAAACTCTTCAAACAGTGCGACGCTTTCGCGCTCAATAACGTAAAGATTTTGTTTCGCGCGGGAAACACCAACGTAAAACAGATTGAAATAATAGCGGTAAACTGAGTTTTCGTCTGCTGTTTTGCGGTTGACGGTCTGCCGCTCTAGACGGCTCCACTTGTCTTTATTGTCGCTTAATACGTCTGTCAAAATTATGTTATCGCGTTCCAAGCCTTTGATTTCGCTGACGGTCAAAATTTCCGCCTTTGGCAAAAGCCCGCGTAGTTGTGCTTTCTTTTTTAGGCTCGACACCACAACCGTAAAGTTATCCGACGGCATGTTTTTAAGTTTATTAGAAAAGTCCTTAGAGCGAACATAAACGGCTGACGTCTGAATTTCGGAGTCCACGCTTTTGCCGTGCAGCACAAAACTGTGGGTGCCGAAGCGCGCTACGTTAATTTCGCCCAAAGCCTCGATAAGTTGTTCGATTTTGCGGCTGTTGCGGTAATTGTGTTTCAGTTCTTTTACTTTTGATGTTTCTTTGTCGAACATCAGCCTTTTTAGGAAAGCAAACCCGAAATAAGTTGGGTTTATCATCTGCAAGGCATCACCAACGCAAAACATTCGTCTTGATAAGGATTTTAGTGCAACCAAGTTTATTTGCGTAAAGTCCTGCACCTCGTCAAGTATGGCAAGCGAGTAAGGCTCAAGTTCTGTTTGAAGCAGTCTGCGGCTTAATATGTTGTTATCTTGCTTTCCGACTTTTTTCAAATGTTTGTAATAGTCTTCGGCTATAGCGTAAAGGGTGTCGCATTCAAACTTTGAAAAACTCTCCTTGCGTTTTAAAATGTATTCTTCATTTGATAGCATTTCACGCCACGCTTCGATGCAACTGCCGAAAATCATGCCGTAAATCTCTTTATAAATAACTTCTAAACTTAGGTATTTTATTTTTTCAAGATTGCCGGCTAGGTTGTAATTTTTTAGGTTTGAAACGTAATCGCGCACAAAATACTCTTCGTCTGCGGTGTCCGCTTTTTCACCGCTTGCCTCGCGGTAGATATCCTCCAAAAGGAAATAATCCACTTTCGTATGCAAAAAAGTTATAATGCGCTCGATTTTTTCTATCGTTTTGTCGTCGTCAAAAGTATTGAACCAAATGCCTAAGTTGTTTTCCAGCGCCTTTTTGTGGTCGCCTATAAACACCGTCCGTCCGCTTTTGTAGTCATCCAAAAAAGTCGAAAGTCGTTTGACAAATGTGTTCACGCGCCCTTGCGTATCGGAAAGCAATCCGCGCGAATAGGTGGAATAAAGCACCTTTCCGCCGTATTCCCTGCAAGCCGCCCAAATAATTCTGTCAATGCAGATATTCGTTTTTCCGCTTCCCGCAACGCCTTGCACAAGCACATTTTTATCCTCTGTCGTTACAATCGAGAGTTGCTCGGCGCTAAGGCGAGGGAAATTTACTCCGTCTTCACCGCTTAAAATATAAAGTTTATTGAACGCGGTGTTGTCGATATTGTCTTGAACTTTTCTTACCGTAACCGTAAAAATCTTATTGTTCTTTGCAAAATTCAAAATCCGTCTGTCGCCGATGCGTGCCGACTTTCCGACGTATTTATAAAAAATCAAATCGCCGCTGCCCGCTTTGTCAACGTTTTTTCCGAATTTGAAAAATATAGATACGTCGTTTGCGGTCACCATAAAAGTATCGCTGCGACCTATTAAATTTTCGATTTTTTTCTCGTTTAGGACTACGTTCTGAGCAATTTTTTCCAAAAAGAAATCCATACCCGCAAGATAATGTGTCTCACGTATAAAACCCTCCGTTTTGAAGATTCGGAAGTCGCTAAAAAGGTATGTTTTTGTTGTGTCGACAACAAGGTCCAGTTTGGTCTGTTGCAAAATGCCTCTTTTGACCGCAGTCTAAATCAAATAATTAAGCCAGCCACTTTCCAAGGTTGACACGGCTATCCCTTCGCGGAAAGAACAGTTTGATGCGGTGTTTGTTCTCAAATCATAATTGCGTACAATTTTATTATCGGTTTGCGCCTTTAAAATAAACGAGTCCAATTCTTTTTGTTTTTCGCTTTTGTAAAACTCCGTTACTTTAACCTGAAGATTTTCCACTGCGCGGATTCTGTTTTGCAGTTGACTGCGCTCGTCCTGGCAAGTAGTGCTTATTCCCGTAGGCAAATGAACGGCACGCACAGCCGTTTCTACTTTGTTGACGTTTTGCCCGCCCGCTCCCGAACTGTGAAAAACTTCTATTTTTACATCTTTTTCGCTGAAAGCGTTTTCTTTTGGTTTAACGAACGGAGCAACCGCCACAAAAACCGAGCCGGAGCCGTCATTGTCACAAAAACGGTGTTCGCCGCTCTCATACGACATAACGTTTCCGCAAACAGCAAATAATCGTCTGTCAGCTTTCGAGCCTTCAGGTATAAGAGTCGCCGTGGTTTTGTATGCGTTAAGAAAAGTTAAGTACTCATCAGTCAGATAGTCCAAAAAGCGTTCCGCGCCGCTCTTCGCAGTTA
This sequence comes from uncultured Bacteroidaceae bacterium, assembly GCA_964368715.1. Classification (GTDB taxonomy): domain Bacteria; phylum Bacillota; class Clostridia; order Christensenellales; family CAG-917; genus RGIG4097. The sequence continues at coordinate 3,505 of CAYJCS010000158.1, forward strand.
AAACGACAATACATTCGCCATTGCTTTTCCTTGCAGAAACGGCAAGTGCGCGAACCGACTTTGAAAATTCTTCAAGCAAACTTTCGGACGGTCCTTCCAACGCATACAAGTCAAGGG
>CAYJCS010000159.1:0-3499 GCA_964368715.1 uncultured Bacteroidaceae bacterium
CTTGACAAACCCCAAAACTTTTATATAACCGAAAGCGTGAATTTTGTAAATTCTCGCTTTCGGCTGATTTTATGGTTTTTAGAAAAGTGAGGATATGTCTTTTGCGAAATTTTTTTACTGTATTTTCTATTCTTCTGCTAATAAAAAGGACGGCTGTTGCCGTCCCTCTTTTTTTATAGCTTTTCGTTGAACTTCAAAATCTGTACGAGAGCGTGAATGCGCTCAAGGTCGTCTGCATTGAAATAGTCAATGGATATGCGTCCTTTTTGGTCGTTGCCAACCAGTTTGACTTTGGTGGCGAACACGCGTTTCATATCGCCCACAAGGTCTTTAAGTTCAAGTGAAAGCGGCTCTTTGCGTCTTGGGCCTGTTTGTATTTCACGTCTTGCAAAATACAGCCTGACGCGGTTTTCAAGGTCGCGGACGGTGAGTTTGTTTTCTATAGTCTGTTTAGCAAGCAACACCAAATATTCTTTGTCGTCAACGGTGATCAGCGTGCGCGCATGGCCGGGAGTCAAAGCGCCGCTGCGTACCATTTCAAGCACTTCGTCGGGAAGTTGCAACAGTCTAAGAATGTTTGTAACGTAGGGGCGTGATTTTCCGATGCGTCCTGCAACGCCGTCTTGTGTAAGGCCGTGCTTGTCCATAAGTTCTTTCATGGCTTCGGCGGCTTCAATGGCGTTTAGGTCTTCTCGCTGCAAGTTTTCAATCAACGAAATTTCCGCTATCTGCTGAGGTGTGAATTCTCTGATGATTGCAGGAACGCTTTTTAACCCCGCCATGTATGCGGCACGGAAACGGCGTTCGCCTGCGATTATCATATATCTGCCAATCGAAGTTTTCACCAAAATAAGCGGTTGAAGCACTCCGTATGTGGCAATTGACGCGGCCATTTCTTTCAGCGATTCTTCAGAAAAACTTTTTCTGGGCTGATTGGGGTTGCGGTCGATAAGCGTCATATCGATATTTGAAGTGGGGATTTCGGGAACATCCACCTTCACGTTTTCTTCGTTGTCTGTAAACAGAGCGTTGACCCCTCTGCCTCCCAGTCCGCCTATAGTCTTTGCCATAATCCTATCCCCCTAGTTTATTTTTTTTATAAATTCTTCCGCAAGGGAAGCGTATGCCGCCGCTCCGGTGCACTTTTTATCATAAAGCGCAACGGGTTTTCCGTAACTCGGAGCCTCGGCAAGTCTTATGTTTCTGGGTATCTTTGCGCCAAACACCTTTTCTCCGAAAATCTTTTCTATCTCTTCCAAAACGCCTTGCGAAAGTTTACTTCGCCCATCATAAAGAGTAATTACCACTCCTTTAACTTCAATGGACGGGTTCAAATACTTTTTTATAAGTTTCACCGTATTCATAAGTTGCGACAAGCCTTCCAGTGCAAAGTATTCGCATTGTATCGGCACAACCACACTGTCCGCCGCCGTCAACGCGTTCACTGTCAAAAGTCCTAGCGCGGGCGGACAATCGATAAATATGTAATCAAATTCTGCTTCAATGCCTTTAAGTTTTTCTTCAAAAACCCGCTCTCGGCCGATTGAAACTTTGGCAAGTTCCATTTCCGCTCCGGCAAGATCTTTTGAGGCAGGAAGCAGTTTTAATCCTTCAATTTCCGTGTCGTGAATAGCGTCTTTAATTTCCAATTCATCGCAAAGCACTTCATACAAAGAGTTACCTTGGCGATTATCAAACATTCCCAATCCGCTTGAAGCATTACCCTGCGGATCCATATCGCAAACAAGCACCTTTTTGCCCAAAAGAGCAATATAAGCGCCCAAATTTATACATGTAGTCGTCTTTCCGACTCCGCCTTTTTGATTTGAAAAAGCAACTATCTTTGCCATGATTTGATATTATAATATTTTAATTAAACAATCAAGCGTGTTTCACAAATAGTTTCACATTTTAAGAAATTTTTTGTTTGTATTTTTTCTTTTGATAAAAAAATAAAAATATCCTTCTCGGTTAATCGGTAAAGTTAAACTTGCTTTTTTATTTGCTATTAATGTCTTGGTTATCATATACGAGGACAAAAAAAATCCCGCAATTTTAAGCACTTTTTGCACTAATCGCGGGATTATATTTATCAAATTTTTAAATTATCCAATGACGCGCAGAGGCAAAATCAGATACAGCCAATTATCCTGTTCGCCCTTAATTATGCCGGGAGCGGTTGACGATGTGAAGTTTAGCGTGATAAAAGGTTCGGTTATTGCACGCATACAATCTATTATGTATTTGCTGTTAAATCCAATCGTCAAGTCTTTTCCTTTTAGACCGATTGTCAGTTTTTCATTTACTTCACCGTCTTCACTGTGTGCGTTAAGACTGATACTGTCCTCTTTAATTTCCATCTTAACGTATGCTTTTTTCTCACCTCTGTTCATAAGCGCCACGCGGTCGATGCTGTTTTCAAACTGTTTTTTATCAATCGTAACTTCGGTTGTGAAAACGTTGGGAATTATCTTTTCATAATTTATATAATCTTCGGCAATAAGTCTGGTCATTATTTTTGTATGGAACAAATCAACCAAAACATAACTGCGATCAAGATATACCGTCATTGTTTCGTCTTCATCGTCAATAAGACGGCTTAATTCCAACATACTTTTTGCAGGAACTACGATTTTGTCAACAATTCCGTTATTTTGAATTGGCATTCTGCTTAAAGCAAGTCTGTAGCCGTCGGACGCAACACCTTCAACTTCATTCTCTTTGATGTTTAAACAAACACCCTTCAAAGAAGGTCTTGCTTCGTCTGTTGCAACGTTAAATATTACCTTTCCAATAAGTTCCTTCAAATCTTTTTTCAAAATTATGAAGGAATTTTGTCTTTCTATTTCTTTATAAACAGGATACTCATCAACCGAATAACACTTTATATCAATTTTTCCGTCCAAAAATTTAATTGTTAACTTTCCTTCGGCTGTGCCGTCAAGTTCAACTTGTTCTTCTTCTATCTTTTTGGCATAATCGGCAAATAACTTGCCAGGAACAACAATTTCTCCCTCAACTTTCACATCCGCATTGATTTTTTTCTCAATTGCAAGTTCTAAATCTGTTGCAAAAATAGAAAGAGTATCACCTTCTGCAACAAGTTTTACACACTCAAGAATAGGATTACTCCTTTTGATAGGCAACGCTTTTACTACCTTTTGTAGAGCGTCACTTAGTTCCAAGCCGCCGCAAATTATTTTCATATGTCTCTCCATCATCTATTTATGGTTATTGTTTTTATTTTTAATAATAATATCATATATAAGCACCATTGACAAGTGGAAAAACTAAAAACAACCACAATAGGTAGCGAGTTACTATTCTATAAAACCTCTATATGTACCAAAATATAATAAAAAAATTGTTAATAACTTCACCGTATAAGTCAACATTTAGTCAATATTTTCCTAAGTTATCAATATACAAAAAAAATAAAAAACAAAACGCACGTAAAAATTAATAATTAATAATATAAATTTCAAAGTTCTACTTTTTT
>CAYJCS010000160.1:0-1489 GCA_964368715.1 uncultured Bacteroidaceae bacterium
GCGCGTACGGTTCGGGACCGTAAGGCCGCGAGTTCGAATCTCGCCACTCCGACCATAAATTTCGGTGAGAGCACACAAATATGTGTGCTTTCACTTTTAAAAGGCAAAATGCCGTGCAGAATGCACAGCGGCAATTTGACTTTTAAAATGGCACGCATAGCGTGCCGAAATTTATGCAATGGAACGAGCGAAGCGAGAACCATAAAGTGCCACAAAACAATACGGATTGGCGATTTAGTTCGCTAAAATGTTATTTAATTTGCTTGCGTATTTTAATAAAAAAATGTAAAATACACACAACTTATATATGGAAAAAGACGGCGCGGGAAAAAACCTGCGTGACCGAGTCTCTACTTAATTTTTATAATAACCTTTTGGAGGATACAAATATGACAAAAAGCGTTAGAGTTGCTATCAACGGCTTCGGAAGAATCGGTCGTTTGGCATTCAGACAGATGTTCGGCGCAGAAGGGTATGAAGTGGTCGCAATCAATGACCTCACCAGCCCCAAAATGCTAGCGCATCTTCTAAAGTACGATTCCACCCAAGGCAATTACGCAAATTCTCACACCGTAACTTCCTGCGAAGCAGTCCTTAACGAAGACGGCAGCGTCAAAGAAGACGGCTACATCGTTGTAGACGGCAAAAAAATCACCATCTACGCAAAAGCCAAAGCCGCAGAACTTCCTTGGAAAGAACTTGACGTTGACGTAGTGCTTGAATGCACAGGCTTCTACACCTCAAAAGCAAAGTCACAGGCTCACATCGATGCAGGTGCCAAAAAAGTCGTCATTTCCGCTCCTGCCGGAGACGACCTCCCCACAATCGTCTACAACGTAAACCACTCCATACTCACAAAAGACGATACCATCATTTCGACCGCAAGTTGCACAACCAACTGTCTCGCTCCTATGGCAAAGGCACTCAATGATTTTGCACCCATAAAAGCCGGCATTATGACAACAATTCACGCCTACACCGGCGACCAAATGCCTCTTGACGGACCTCAACGCAAGGGCGATTTGCGCCGTAGCAGAGCTGCAGCAATCAACATAGTTCCCAACAGCACCGGCGCCGCAAAGGCAATCGGCCTCGTGCTTCCCGAACTTAAGGGCAAACTCATCGGCAGCGCTCAGCGCGTTCCCACTCCCACCGGTTCCACAACTATTCTTGTTGCACTTGTTGAAGGCAAAGTCAGCAAAGACTCTATCAATGCCGCTATGAAAGCAACAGCCAGCGAGTCCTTTGGTTACAACGAAGACGAAATCGTTTCCAGCGACATCATCGGCAGCCGTTTCGGCTCCATTTTCGACTCCACTCAAACCATGGCATTGAACCTCGAAAACGGCGATAGCCAAGTTCAAGTTGTCTCTTGGTACGACAATGAAAACAGTTACACTTCACAAATGGTTCGCACTATTAAGTATTTCGCCGAACTGTAAAACCGCGCTATTTAGCGAATAACATCGTCAAGCCCTCGTGGCGCAAC
>CAYJCS010000160.1:1589-3496 GCA_964368715.1 uncultured Bacteroidaceae bacterium
CCTCACGTACAAAAAGTACGCATCGGTCTGCTCCAAGAGGGCTTTTCTTGTTCTTCATCAAAATATCGCGGTTTTACATTGCGCGACCAATTTGCAGTTAAACATAATTGCAAACAAAATATGCTATTTAGCGAATAACATCGTCAAGCCCTCGTGGCGCAACCCTCACGTACAAAAAGTACGCATCGGTCTGCTCCAAGAGGGCTTTTCTTGTTCTTTCAAATATCGGCGTTTTGCAACCACGATAACTGCATTAAATTTCTTTTTTATCTGCAAAAAGCTTTCTCGTTCTTCATATGAGTATGGTTGTTAAAAAAACGACACTTAAAATTTATGTTGCGCTCAATGCATAGCGGTGATAAAATTGTATCGTTGTTAAGATAGATAACAATAAAATTAATTTAATTAAGGGGATTTTTTTATGTCTGTGAATATTTTTTATAAATTGTATTGCAGAACTTTTCAAAAGGTAATGTGGTGTGCAATGTGGGTTTTGCCTTGGCGTACGCCAAAGCAAATTTCAGGTGAGGGCAGTCTTGCCAAATTACCCGATTTTTGCAAGCAAAAACGCTTTAAAAAAGCGTTGCTTGTTACAGATAAAATGCTGCTCGAACTGGGGCTATGCAACCCGCTTATTGAAAATATGAAAGCCGCAGGATTGGACATCGTCATTTTTGGCGAAGTTGTGCCCAATCCCACCATAACCAACATTGAAGACGGCCTGAAAGTGTTTAAAGAGAATGGATGCGATCACCTTATTGCCGTCGGCGGCGGCTCTGCGATGGACTGCGCCAAGGGTATTGCTGCGAGGGTTGCGCGTCCCAGAAAAACCATTCCTCAACTTAAAGGAATACTCAAAGTCACTCTTTCCGGATTTAAAAAATTGCCTCCTCTCATTGCTGTACCAACGACTTCGGGCACGGGAAGCGAGGCCACTTTGGCGGCCGTTATTTCCAACCCCGACACGCACGAAAAATATCCTATTAACGACACTAATCTCATTCCTCGATATGCGGTTATGGATCCGCTTTTGACAGTGGGACTGCCAAAACCCATAACATCCACAACCGGTATGGACGCGCTGACCCACGCGGTTGAGGCATTTATCGGAAGTGAAAATACGTCCAAGACAAAAGAGCAAGCGATTGAAGCCACAAGGCTCATATTTCAGTATCTTAAACGCGCCTACGATAACGGCAATGACCTTGAGGCGAGAAATAAAATGCAGAAAGCGTCGTATCTTGCCGGTTGCGCCTTCACCCGCGCATACGTTGGTTACGTTCACGCTATGGCGCATACGCTGGGCGGATTTTACGGGGTTCCTCACGGACTTGCAAACTCCGTTTTGTTGCCCGTTGTTCTTGAAGCATACGGCAAAGCGGCCTATAAAAAACTAGCGCGTCTTGCCGAAGCAGTGGGCATATCCGGCAGCACCGACGAGCAAAAAGCCAAAGCGTTTATCAAGGCGATTTTCGAAATGAACGAATATATGAACATACCCAAATTAATCAATCCGACAACCACCAAATATCAAATTAAAAGCGAAGACTTGCCTCTCATGATAAAGCGTGCTCTTTCCGAGGCAAATCCGCTCTATCCTTGTCCTTGCGTTTGGGGATACGATGAAATCTACACCCTTTTCTGCAAAATCATGTAAAAAAACCGCGCTATTTAGCGAATAACTTCGTCAGCCCTCTCCGCACTCAGCAGTCACGTACGCAAAGTACGCTCCTGTCGATTGTGAAGAGGGCTTTCTTGTTCTTCATCTAAATAGCGCGGTTTTACGCGACTATGCTTTGGTAAATGCGATAATCAAGTTTGGTGCCTTGCTATTTAGCGAATAACATCGTCAGCCCTCTCCGCACTCAGCAGTCACGTACGCAAAGTACGCTCCTGTCGATTGTGAA
>CAYJCS010000161.1:0-3484 GCA_964368715.1 uncultured Bacteroidaceae bacterium
CTTTAATATCGGAATTCCATACCCTTGAAGATATGGAAGAAATCGCCGCGCTGATAGGCGACGCAAAACGCTATGTCTTGCAAAAATACGTAGACCGTGACGGATGTATTACGCACGGCTTTCACGAGGTTAACAAAGCGTGCGCCGAAAAATATCTGAAACTTTTTGATAAAGTCGAAAAAACAGGACTTCGCGGATACTGATTAAAAATATTGTCTTAAATCAAAATCTCATTATTACGGCTGTTAGCCAAAATATAAATCGCTTCAAAATAAAATGTCGGTGCCAAGATTGTGCCGACTTTTTAATTTATCTATTGCTCATAATCAATAGATATATTTTTCTAGCAAAACACTCCGCTCGCTGCTATTGACTTTGGATATAGGCAAGTTTATACTTTGTTTGTTATTAAACATTATTGAATCAAAAAATCAAGGGGATAAAAAATGCTCACAGTATCGGTTATCGGTCTAGGAAACAGAGGCACGGAATATATGAGCCTCATAAAATATTTGCATTTTTACGAGGCAAAAACGGTTGCGATTTGCGACATATCTCAGCGTGCGCTAGATGATGTTGGGAAAGCCTTCAACGTAAAGAAAGAAATGCGGTATTTAGGTGCCGACGAGTTTTTTAAGCAGGGAGTGCTTTCGGACGGACTTATCATATCAACGCAGGATAAGAGCCATTATGCCATCACAAAATCGGCTCTTGAATGCGGCTACAAATTTATACTTTTGGAAAAACCCGTTTCCGACAATATTGCCGAGTGTGAAGAACTGGAAAGTCTGGCAAAGGAAAAAGGTGCGAGGCTGATTGTATGCCACGTGCTTCGCTATGCCGACTACTATCGCAAGATTATGCAGATAATTCGCAGCGGTGAAATCGGCAGGCTTGTTGCCATAAATCATACGGAAAACGTCGGATATTTTCACTTTGCACACTCTTTTGTGAGAGGTAATTGGAAACGCACAGATACGTCTGCACCGTCACTGCTTGCAAAATGTTGCCACGACATTGACCTGATTTGCTGGTTTGCAAATGCCGACTGCACGGAAGTCAGTTCCTACGGCGATCTTCTTTATTTCAACCGCGACAACGCTCCAAAAGGTGCGACGGAGTTTTGTCTTAACGGCTGCAAAGCAAAAAAAGAATGCCCGTATGACTGCGAATATACCTATATTACATCCCCTCCGCACAAAAGCACGTTCGTAAAGTATATGCGCCGCACAATGACGGGAAAGGTAGGGGCAACAAAAAAGGATATGTACGAGTGCTTGAAAAACACGAGTTACGGCAAATGCGTGTTCCTGAACGACAACGACGTATGCGACTTTCAGGTCGTCAATTTGAAATTTGCAAACGGCGTGACTGCTGTGCATACGATGAGCGCATTTAGTAACAAATGCAAACGCACGAGTCACTTTATCGGCACAAAAGGCGAGCTTATTTGTGACGACAAACATCTGAAACTTTGTGTATTCGGCAAAGGCGAGAAAAACCTACACGTAGCAAATCCCCTGTTCCCGGGGCACTTTGAAGGGGATTTGAGAACACTTTCGGGGTTTATTGACCTTATGAAAGGAGAGGTTAAACACCCCGAAGATCTTACCGACATTTCGGCAACAACAATTAGCCACCGCGTGGTTATGGCGGCGGAAAAATCGAGAAAAAACTGTGGCATCACCCTAAAACCCTAAACTAAAAACGGACATGAACAGCCAACATTGTGACAGTAAATAGGTAAGCCAAATTATGACAGGAAACAAAAACGAAAAAATACTCAACGTAAAGATAATCTCCGACGGAAAAATTTCCGACGAGGCCTTTGACGTGACGCTAGAAAACGGTATTGTAACCGATGTTTCGCACACATCCGAAAAATCGGCCTCGACACGCTATCTTTGCCACGGATTTTGCGATATACACACTCACGGTGCGACGGGACACGAATACGTCGAAGGAAATCAGGAAGCAGTGGACAAAGCTTCAAAGTATTTGCTTGAAAACGGCGTCACCTCTTTTTGCCCTACGTTTTCGGCTACGCCTCTGCCCGAACTTGACGGCAAATTGAAAAACCTCTTTGAATGCAAAAGCAACTATTCCAAAATGTTGGGCGCGCACCTTGAAGGTCCGTTTATTAGCTTCAAACACAAAGGCGCGCAACCTGCCGAATATATCAGGCGTGAATTTTTTGATTCTGATGCAAACTTATATATTCAAAACGCTGACAAGATCTCAATTGTGACGCTTTGCCCGTCCGTAAAAGATGCACCCAAACTTGTCGCTCTTTTATCGAAACATCATATCAAGGCGCAAGGCGGACACGACGACAGCAGACTTCCCCAAATACTCGACTGCATGAAAGAAGGTTTGGACGGCGTAACGCACATATATTGCGGCTGTTCCACAAGCGAAAGAGACAAAAACTTTGACAAAACCCTTGGCCTTACGGAAGCAGGTTTGTATTATGACGAATTGACAGTCGAAGCAATCGCGGACGGAAAGCATCTAAGTAAAGAACTGTTTTTGTTCGTATTGAAAAACAAAGGTTACAGGCGCGTTTGCATTATCTCCGACAGTCTTGCACCCGCAGGTATGCCTAACGGCAAATTTAGGTTGGATGGACAAGACGTATACTCAAACGGAGTGGCGGCGTTTCTTTGCGACGGTACTTCGCTTGCAGGCAGCATAAGCAATCTATCAAAGGAAGTTCAAATTGTGGTCGGCTACGGCGTTCCTCTTGAACACGCCGTGTATATGGCTGCGGATGCTCCGCTGAAATATCTGGGGCTGAACGCTACGCCCGCCGTAAAGGGCGAAATGGCGGATTTCAATATTCTTGACGAAAAAGGCAATTTGCTGGCCGTTTATTTCGGCAACACAAAAATTTTGAAATAAATAACTTGGTATTTAATTTTAGGTTATTTATCATTTATTAATCTTAATCAATTTAGTAAAAAACAATGCCCTGGATTTGGGGCATTGTTTAATTATTGCGTTAGTATTGATTTTTTACTTGAATTTGATAATTGATTATTCCAGATTTTTCGTGCCGTTGTATAGCACGAAACTGCGCGCGTTGCCCTTTGTTATCTCCTCAACCGAACAACCTTTTTTGTCGGCAAGGATTTTCATCACAAGCGGAGAACAAAATCCGCCTTGACAGCGTCCCATACCGGGACGTACACGGCGTTTTACTCCGTCAAGCGTTAGGACAGGTACGGGAGAATTGACGGCGTCCAAAATTTCGCCCTTGCTGACCTCCTCGCATCGGCAGATAATCTCGCCGTAGTCGGGATTTGATTTTATCAGTTTGTCTCGCTCGTCAAGCGGCATAGCGGCCAAGTGAGGTGGGGCTTTTCGTATAGGATTGAATTTTTCGTTCTTTTCAACCTTTTCGCTATTTGAAAGATACTCAACCGCCCACTTGCATAAATCCACGGCGATTGCGGGAGCGGCGGTGATTCCCGGTGATTGTATG
>CAYJCS010000162.1:0-3481 GCA_964368715.1 uncultured Bacteroidaceae bacterium
ACAAAAACCACGCCGGCACACCCGTTTACGAAGATATACTTCGTTTCGCGAGTGTACCAACGCGGTTCGGTTTGGCGGAGAAGGAGAGTTCGTAGCCCAAAGGGCGTAGTAGTGAAGCGGGGGAGCTTGCTCACCAAGCGAGCGTCAGTCTCGAGTTCGAGAGTTCAGCGCAGTTTGAAAACTGCGCTACGGTGCAAAGTTTTTGCACCGTGAATCTCCCTTTTTCGCAATAAAAAAGCCCACCTGAATGTGGGCATTTTTTCTGGCGGAGAAGGAGAGATTCGAACTCTCGAGACGCTATCAACGCCTACACGATTTCCAGTCGTGCGCCATAAGCCAAGCTAGGCGACTTCTCCAAGGGTTAGCACCGCTTGCGCGGGCACTTGTTTTGGCAACAACATTGCCCTATATAAACGGAGATAATCAAAACTCCGATATATCCACGTGGGTGACGGTTGAACGACGTAGAAAACAAAACAACGATGATCAGCCGTCGAAGATCGGAAGTATTACTCCCGCCGAACCCAACGCTTGCGATTATATAATAACCAAAAGGATTTGACAAGTCCTTTGGGCAAATATCACCGTGAAAATTTACAAATAGCGATAAATAAGAAATCAACTAAGCAAATCAAAAACTATAGAGCTTTTGTGACATCAAAATTTTGTCAAGATAGTCAAAATTGCGCTGCATACGATAAGTCAATCGTGAAAATTTATGCCTTAGTCGTATACATAGATTTTATCATTTATAAAAGTAAATACTCGTTTGTTGCTTTTTAAATTTTTTTTCTATTGAAAACGTGCGCGCGCTTTGATATTATTGGTAAGAACCTACTATTGGTCTCATTTTGAGGAGGAAATAAAATGAAGATGAAACTTATTGTCTTTGCGGTTTGTCTTGTTATGGTGTGTTCGTGCTTAGCACTTGCCGCCTGCAACAAACCCGATACGACGACTCCCGTGCAAAAAGACTTTATATGGCCGGAAGACGGCGTAGTCTACTTGCATTTGGGAGATTCTATAGGCGAAGCGTTGGCAGGTCCGTCACCTCTGACCGAAAGAGAGTATTACGGCTACTACGGCATAAACGGCATTTGCAACGATTTTACCTTTGTTAACCGCGCTGTATCCGGCTGGAAATCGTTTCAACTTCTTGATTACATAAAACGCGGTAAAGATGAAGGACCGGACATCAATTATACGTTCATAAGACGCGCGGATGTTATTCAAGTTAGCGTTCTTGGCAATGATTTATTGCAAACAGACTTTTCGGTGATGATGCAACAGTGTGCATCGGGAACAACAGATGCGGAAAAATTTGCTTACGCAGATAAAATACTGCGCGGCGAAGGTTATGTTGATGGAGATGACGTTAATCACGGCAATTCTTACGACAATCTTACGGCCATTGTAAAGCAACTTTACAAGATAAATCCCGGTGCGCAGATTCTTCTTCAAACGGTCTACAATCCCGTATTTGACACTTCATCTCTACTTGCTGAAGGCGAGTATAACTCTGATGGCAACAACAGCTTAGGCGCTGCAGAATATAACCGAATTGAACTTAAAACCGACTACGGTGTCACTCCCAACGAATATCGCGAAATGGGCGCCAAACTTATCAGCAGGATGAACCAGGTGATTTTGGACGTCGCCAGAGATTACAACTTGACTCACGGCAAACAAATCTTCGTTGTCGACGTCTATCAGTATTATGAAGACTATATCGCAACGGATACAACCGAGAACCAAATTTATGCACGCAGACTGTTCAGTCAAGATTACGTTCACCCGTCCAACGAAGGGCATGCTATGATTGCAGATGCTACACAAAATATGCTCAACGACCTTGGCATCGGCATCGACAAAGCAACCTATTTGGCAAATTACAAAAAGTTACGCATAGATCAACTCAACCGCTTGTATGCCTATGAAGGTACGGAAGTTGACGTTGTTGCAGTAACAACCGCAATCAACGCTGCAATCGACAACGCGGGAGTGACCAAAGCGTACTTTGACGGCATAACAGCAGAAGGCTACGAAGCAGAGGTAGACGCATATTTCGACAGTGTTATGAACGATCGCCACACTCAATATGTAGAAATTGACTGCGTAAAATCCTTCTATGCTTGGGCAGTTCCCAACTACGCCCAGAATGTTTAAAGAGGTAATTAATATGAAAAAATTAGCAAAAACTGCAGTAGTGACAATTTTGCTTGTTTCCCTCCTGACACTCACTCTCGTGTGTTTCACTTCCTGTGATGAAGGAGTTGGATATCTGCCTGAAACTGCCATTCGCCTGCCGCTTTCAAAGTCAACGTCCTTAGGCAATTTGCCCGTTGGTCTGCTCGTTGCCAACGAGCATAGTTTTGTCGAACTTACAGCAGACGGTATTTGCAACATTTCGATAATGCTCAACGTTTCCGAATTGGCTCCGTTACTAGGGGAGTTTATCGATTTAGATGCTACACTTTCCACTATCGATAAAGCTCAAATCGAAAAAATTTATGTCGACGGTTATGTCAAAGTTATGTTTCCGGAATTTACGACCTCTGACGTCAAAACATCTTTATCACTTCTCAAAAACAGCCTGGGTATGGAAATCGTCGGTTATGATGCGACATTCCAAAAGGTTGATATGTTCACGCAAAACGATACGTTTAAGTCGCTTGTCGCAACCATTGAAGACGAAACAACCAACGCTATGTTCCCCGAAGACTTTGATCTGGCGGGACTTCCTACGTGGCTTGGAATTGAAATCAGCGCGCCTTATAGGATGCTTGACATCACCGGTGAAGACGGCATAAAATATAATGCCGTGCTTGTCGGTCCTCACGATCCGAACTCCATGCCTCTTATCACTATGGGCTACGATCAGACGACGGGGACGGTCACTTGGGTGAACGAAATGCTGGGTCTGAAACTTGTTGCCAAAAACGACAAAGCTTAATCCTGATTTTTCTAAAAACATAAGGCATCTGAAAATTTGAGATGCCTTTTAAATTACATAAAAAAAGCACCCAATTGTCGGGTGCTTTTTTTATCTACAATTTAGTTTGTGCAATCATTTTACCATAAATCGTCGTTACGCACAATTGCACAACCTTTGCACGCTCTGGCTATTGCGGCAATGCCTTTTTTTGCACCGCTCACGTCGGCGTATCCGTCGTTGGTTGTGGCGACTATATTGCCGTTTGATGCAATCAGGCGCAGGCGCGCTTCGTCCTTTTTGTCCAAATAGAGTTCCCACTTGGGGCACTTTTCAACGTCATATTCTTTTAGCGTCTGATTTTCAATAGGAGCGATTTCCGCGTTGTTGATGACGCTGTTTATGCCGCCGCGACAACTTTTTAAATCCGCATAGGGTTGAGAACCGATTGCAACCACTCTGTAATTTGAAGAGTAAAGTTTGAAAACGTAATTGCCTTTGTCCGTCTTTTTAATGACAAATTTTCCGAACTTTTCGCCTTCGCCTTCA
>CAYJCS010000163.1:0-3467 GCA_964368715.1 uncultured Bacteroidaceae bacterium
TCTTTGGCGCGGCCAAAGAAGAAAATCCTTTGGGCGGCAGTGACATTTTCAGCAAGTTGACAGACAGTGACGACAAATTCGACGGACTGGACGAGATTATGAAGAGCATGTCAGTCGGTACGCCGGAAAAAGGCTCGGATAATTCCGACGACGAGGAATAGGAGAATAATTTATGTACGAACTGAGTAATTTTGACTCTATACAAATCGGTTTGGCTTCTCCGGAAAAAATCAGAGAGTGGTCTCATGGCGAGGTCACCAAACCCGAAACAATCAACTACCGCACGCAAAAACCCGAAAAGGACGGCCTTTTCTGCGAAAAGATATTTGGGCCATCCAAAGACTGGGAATGCCACTGCGGAAGATATAAGAGAGTGCGTTATAAGGGCGTCGTGTGCGAAAAGTGCGGCGTCGAAGTAACAAAAGCCAAAGTACGCCGTGAAAGAATGGGGCATATCGAACTTGCCACTCCCGTTTCACACATCTGGTATTTCAGAGGAGTGCCTTCACGTATCAGCCTTCTTCTCGACATTTCCCCCAAGGAATTGGAGCAAGTGCTGTACTTTGTCAACTTCATAGTGCTGAATCCCGGTGCAGTTGAAGGAGTGTACAAAAAGCAAGTTATTTCCGACAAGGAATACAACGAAATTCGCGACACTTACGACAATGAACAACTGAAAAAATTCCGCGTTGGCATGGGTGCGGAAGCAATCAAGGAACTTTTGATGGAAATCGACCTTGACGCCGACAGCGAAAGATTGAAACAACTTGTTTTAAACAGCGCAGGTCAAAAAAGACTACGCGCAGTAAAGCGTCTTGAAATCGTGGAAGCGTTCCGCATGAGCGGAAACCGCCCCGAATGGATGATACTGGATGTTCTGCCCGTTCTGCCTCCGGACCTTCGTCCAATGGTGCAACTCGACGGCGGACGTTATGCGACAAGCGACTTAAACGATCTCTATCGCAGAGTTATAAACCGCAACAACCGTCTTAAAAAACTCAAAGAACTGGGCGCGCCGGATATTATAGTCCGCAATGAAAAGCGTATGCTTCAAGAAGCCGTGGACGCTCTTATCGATAACGGCCGAAGAGGCAAAGCCGTTAGCGGTCCCGCAAACAGAGACCTTAAATCGCTCTCCGGATTTCTCCGCGGCAAACAGGGACGTTTCCGTCAAAACTTGCTCGGCAAGCGCGTTGACTATTCAGGACGTTCCGTTATAGTCGTCGGACCAGAACTCAAACTATATCAGTGCGGTCTTCCCAAAGAGATGGCGCTTGAACTGTTCAAGCCTTTCATCATGAAAAAACTGGTGGAGCAAAACCTCTGCCACAACATCAAGAGTGCAAAAAGATTTGTGGACACCGGGAAAAATCAGGTGTGGGATATTTTGGAAGAAATCATAAAAGACCACCCCGTGCTTTTAAACCGTGCTCCTACGCTTCACCGTCTCGGCATACAGGCATTTGAGCCGGTGCTTGTGGAAGGCAGAGCAATCAAACTGCACCCCCTCGCTTGCGGCGCGTTCAACGCAGACTTCGACGGCGACCAAATGGCAGTTCACGTTCCGCTTTCAATCGAAGCACAAGTCGAAGCCAGAATTTTGATGCTCTGTACCAACAATATTTTGAAACTGTCCGACGGCAAACCAATCGTGTCACCGACACAGGATATGGTTATCGGTTCCTACTACCTGACCATTGTCAGACCCAACGCCAAAGGCGAAGGCAAGATATTCAGCAGTTTCGACGAAGCGGTTATGGCATATGCCGACGGCGATATTGCTTTGCAATCGCTTGTTTATATACGTTCAAAATACAAAAAAGCCGACGGAACAGAAGCAACAAGAATGCTACACACCACGGTCGGCCGCTGCATCTTCAACAACATACTTCCTCAAGATTTGCACTTTATTGACAGAGATAAAGAAGAATTTAACGGACTTTTGGAAGTTGACGGCATACTCGGCATCAACGTCTCTATTGATCAAAAGCAGTTAGAAGCACTCGCCAAGGCGAAAAGCGCAGACGAAGTTCGTTCTATCGTAAGAAGAAACGAACTAAGCGACGAAGCCGCACAAAAGATTATGTCGATTTTGGCGGATAGCAAAGTTGACGTGACGGATTTGCTTGAGACAATCGAAAAAGCGGATTTGAGAAAGGCCGTTCAAAGAGTGCTTGGCGAAAAAGCCATAGCAATCGGCAAGAAACAACTGTCGATGATAGTTGACAACTGCTTCAAATATCACGGCGCAACCGAAACGGCAAGCACGCTCGACCTTATCAAGACTTTGGGTTTCAAATATTCAACCATCGGCGCGGTTACGGCAAGTGTATTCGATATGCACATTCCTGCGGCAAAGAAAGACATCATTGCGGCTTCACACGAAAAAGTGCTCAATATAGAGCGTAATTACAGCCGTGGTATCGTCACCGACGAAGAACGCTATCAAACCGTTATCAAAATTTGGAAGGACGCTTCCGACCAAGTCGAAAAAGAAATCGGGAAAGGACTTGACGACTTCAATCCTATATGGATGATGGCTAACTCCGGCGCGCGTGGTAATATGAACCAAATCCGTCAGTTGACCGGTATGCGTGGTTTGATGGCCGATCCTTCAGGCCGTACAATTGAGTTGCCGGTTCTTGCAAACTTC
Source organism: uncultured Bacteroidaceae bacterium (assembly GCA_964368715.1). GTDB lineage: Bacteria > Bacillota > Clostridia > Christensenellales > CAG-917 > RGIG4097. Next base: position 2,654 of record CAYJCS010000163.1, read on the forward strand.
CGCGAAGGACTTTCTGTTTTGGAATACTTCATCTCCTCCCACGGCGGAAGAAAAGGTTTGGCGGACACCGCTCTTAAAACAGCAGACTCCGGATATCTAACCAGACGTTTAGTTGACGTATCCCACTCCGTCATAGTGCGCGAGCAGGATTGCGGCGACAGCAAGGGTATGTGGATAGGGCCTATAATGAACGGCAAGAGCGAAATCGAATCTCTGCGTGACCGTATCGTGGGCAGATATTCAATCGAGCCTATCTGCAATCCTTCAACGGGCGAAATTATCGTTGACGCGGATTCTATGATCAGCCCCGACCAAGCGTCGGAAATTGAAAACGCGCTTAGATCCAAATGGGTGGAAGACGGTTCCAATCTGCACGCTATGTACAAAGTGCACGTGCGCTCCGTGCTCACTTGCAAGACAGTCAACGGCGTTTGTGCAAAGTGCTACGGCAAAAATATGGCAAGCGGTAACCCAGTCAAACTGGGAGAAGCGGTTGGCATAATTGCAGCACAATCCATCGGTGAACCTGGAACACAGCTCACAATGAGAACATTCCACACCGGCGGCGTTGCAACATCGGACGACATCACACAAGGTCTGCCGCGTGTTGAAGAACTGTTTGAAGCGCGCAAACCCAGAGGTCAAGCAATCATAACCGAAAACGACGGCTTTGTGCACATCGAAGACGGCAACAGAAAGATTATTATAACCGGCAAAGACGATGAAGTACGCGATTATGACATTGCATACGGCGCAAAACTAAAAGTTGCCGAAGGCGACGAAATTTCCGCAGGCGATCCTCTCACATACGGCT
>CAYJCS010000164.1:0-3356 GCA_964368715.1 uncultured Bacteroidaceae bacterium
ATAGAAAAGGGAGAATTTGTTTCCATTCTCGGCGCATCGGGCAGCGGAAAAACCACCTTGATTTCAATACTCAGCGGGCTGGAGTGTCCAACCGTTGGCTACGTGTCGCTAAACGGCAGAGAAATCACCTCAATGAAAGAGCGCGACTTGGCAATACTCAGGCGCACCGAAATCAGTTATGTTTTTCAGTTTTTCAACCTTGCTCCCTACCTAACCGCAGAACAAAACATCCTCGTCCCCGTTCTCTTGAACGGAAAACGCAAAAGCAGTGTGGTGGGAAGTCTAAACAAACTTATGGAGTTGATGAACATCACGCATTGCAAAGACCTTTTGCCGGATAAACTGTCAGGCGGAGAACAACAGAGAGTGGCAATCGCAAGAGGTCTGATAATAAACCCCGAAATTTTGTTTTTGGATGAACCCACAGGCAACCTCGACAGCAAAAACGCCGAAGATATAATGAAACTTTTGGTCAAAATCAACGCCGAATACGGCACCACGGTTATACAGGTGACTCACAGCGAAAAAAACGCACTCTACGGAAGCCGAATTATCACGCTTTCCGACGGTAAAATCACTTCACAATACATAAACAAAACGGCGCCGACCGAAAACGCAGAGATATGAATGTTTTGGTTCGTCACACCATTCAAAGCATAAAAAAATCGCCGCTTCAAACGTTTTTTATACTCATTGCAATGGCGATTATTTCGGCGAGCGCTCTCATTGCGTTTGCCATACCCGCATATTTTCAGCAGACATCCAACCTTTGGAAACACAAACAATTTTTAAACTCCGATTTATATATTGAATGGGCGCCTTTGAACGTAAGGCAGATTATGGATGAAAAACTTAGCGAATACGACTATGATACGATTGACATCTATACGTCTGTTGCGAGTCTTAAAACCGAAAACAATTCTTTTGAAGTCCAATTTAAATTGACGGACGTTGAAAAATTCAATCGAATAACCGGTGCGGAAGTGCTATCCTCCTGCCCTTTGTCGGAAGGTTATTTGCCGATTTATATTTCCGTTGACACGATGGAAGACTTTGGCTTGTCACTTGGTGATACCTTTTCAATAAATACGTTTTACAGTCTGGGGACCTATGAGGCGGGCATAAAGATAGGTCAAATCATTGGAGTGTGCAAATGCTCCATGGGCTATTTTTCCCAAAATTACAACGTATTCTGCGACCTTGGCAGCGAGCCGGTCGAGATAGATTATCCCAGTCAACACTATTTGTTTTTAACCGACCCCGACGCATTAATGCCGAACGGAAAAACACAAAAGCAAAATCTTATTAGCGCTTATGATACGCTCAATGAATCCTATCCGCAGATTTCTTATGCATTGTTACAGGACTCACAATTTATTTTTGATTACTTCAACAAATCCTTCGACCGCAGTGTGAATATGGTCATCTTGGCGTCCAGCATACTTTGCATAATGATGGGGTTTTTGCTTTTCTTTTCCTATTCCGTCATAGCGAAGTCGCGCGGCGAAGAAATGGTGATGTTCAAAGCCGCCGGCGCCACACCTTCTCAATGCACTCTAATTATGCTTGTTGAAGTGTTTTTGTACGCATTGATAGGTTGCGGCATAGGTCTCATATTTGGCTGGCTCGTGATAAATTATTTTGCAAGCGCACTTGACAAAGCAACCGCCGGAGCGGTTCTCAGAGTTGAAATTTGGAAATATTTCGCCGCGATTTTCAGCGGAATCGGCATTTCGCTTTTATCTTGTCTCTTCCCTGCGCTGACGGTTGGCAAAAAATCTGTGAGAACTCTGACAGGCGGAGAACTAAAAATCACAAAATATGCTCCGCTATGGTTGATTGCTGTCTTTACCGTTGCAGTTATCGCCGCCTTTGTTCAGATGTTTTTTGTTTCCAACACAGCAAAATTTTACGTTTTGATAGCTTTTGTCGGCATAGCAAGTGTATGGACGCTGACCGCTGTGCCTTGGTTTTTCAAATTTATGTGCAAAATAAACGGAAAAATCCGTCGTAAAAAAGAAGGTGCCATCGCGTCGATGGGGCTTTTTAACAACGGTGCCGTGCCGATAACCACCTCGCTGTCTGCGATTGTTATTGGCTTCGTATGGCTTTGTTTTGTTTTGTTGTCTGCCGTAAAAAGCACATCTGTGAACGACAATTCACGCCGCGATTACGATTTTGCAGTGATAAGTTACAATGCAGCCGAAGTGCCACTAAACGAAAAATTGAATGATATACGCACTTTGGATGGCGTTGAGCAGGCAGAGTACGTGACAGAATGCGCTTTTTTTGTGGGCGACGAAAACTACGATTCCCTAGATGAATTTGGCGTTACAGCTTACGGTGTCGAAAATTCTGACGCATTGAATATGCTCGTCCCTAACGTCGATGCGGATATGAAAAACGCATTTGACAACACCGAACGCGCCATAATTTTGACATACGATTATGCAGCGCGTTGCTCCCTTAAAGTCGGCGACAAATGCAGACTGTACTGCTCCATAAATAAAGATGATAAATTGGAAGGCGAGTTTACCGTCATCGGAATTGACTACACCTTGACAACTTGGAATTATACTGCCGTGATAAAGAGCAGCGATGCAGTTTTAAAAAGCGGTCAAACGGTGCCATTTAAGTCTGAAATTTGGATAATAGGCGACGAATCTCGATTTATTGAACTTAGAGAAACAATCGACACATATTACACGGTTATTTACCCTCGCGACGGCGTTGACAGACCGCAAAGACTATCTGCGAACACATACGAAATTTTGGATTTATTCGTAAATATAATTTACGTTGTGACTGCTCTCGGACTGTTCAACCTTATTGCGGTCACAGCCGTCAACAGAAAGCGCGAAATCGAAATTTTCCGTCTTATAGGAATGACAAAAGCAGGCACATTCAGAATGGCATTAACCGAAGCGATGCTCGTTGCCGTCAGTGCATTTTTGTTCGGATTTATTATGTCGGTCGGCATAACTCAACTTACAGCAGTCGTAACCTTGATGATGGATATGTATATTCCGCCTGTATATTTTGATATCAAAACGCTTTATATCGCTTTAATTGTGAGTGCAGGCACTTTTTTAGTGTGGGTCATTTCTCCCGCACTTGCCTTAAAGCGAAAAAACGATGCGCGCCTAAACGGACTTTTAAGATAAGGAGACAATTATGGTTAAAGTGGCAAAAAAGCAAAACTGGGGCAAATATTCCACTTGGAACAGAGGCGTATTTTGGGCACTTGACGCTTTTGCCGTCTACCCTCTTTGCAATTGGGGCAGACGGAATAAAAAAGGAGTGACTGTGGAAAGAAACGTACGCTACGGCGACTGTCCGAGAAACGAGGGTGATAT
>CAYJCS010000165.1:0-3334 GCA_964368715.1 uncultured Bacteroidaceae bacterium
CGCTGACTATCGTATAATCCATTTTGCCGTTCGCGTGCCTTTGCGCGGTGGGGGGAGCCCCCTTTTACCGCTTCGCGACTAGGTGTGCCTATGCCTGCGCACTTTTATCTGGTGCTCGGCGCTCACTTCCTCGCCGCCCTGCGGCTCGTGTTCAGAACTTCGTAATAAGTGGGTGCGTAATCACTCTCGCAACAAGGATAATTTAAAATAGATTTTGAAATTGTCGACGTAAAAATTCTCATAAAAAAGCACCTGTCGCAGGGTGCTTTTATAATATAAAAAAAACCGCTTAACGGCTTGTAAAAGACTATATCTTGTGGTAAAATCAATATAGTATTACTAAATTAGGAACATTGAATGGTTGAACGCAAATACGTAGCAGGGGATATAAAAGTCCTCGAAGGTTTGGATGCAGTCAGAAAACGCCCCGGTATGTATATCGGCACCACGGGCAGTAAAGGTCTGCACCACATTCTTTGGGAAATAATCGACAACAGCGTCGATGAAGTTTCCAACAGTTTCGGTGACACCGTCACAATTCAACTTTTAGACAACAACGTGGCCAGAGTAAGTGACAACGGCCGCGGCGTACCTGTCGACAAACACCCAAAACTCAAAATCAGCGGCGTAGAAGTCGTGTTTACTCAACTCCACGCAGGCGCAAAATTCGACAACGGACAGTACGCTTATTCCGGCGGTTTGCACGGTGTGGGCGCATCCGTCACCAACGCCCTTTCGGAATGGCTGAACGTTGAAGTGAAGCGCGACGGAACGCTTTACCGCACGGAGTTTTATTCTCCTCAACTTGCCAGCGGAAAAATCAAAAGCGGCATGACAAAAACACCTCTTTACGTTGCGGGTAAGACCAAAGAGCGCGGCACAGCCGTCACTTTCAAACCCGACGAGAGGATTTTCGGCAAGGAAAAATTTGATTATAACGTCATAGCGGAAAGAATGCGCGACTCGGCGTACCTAAACAAAGGTATGACCGTCATACTTGAAGATTTGAGGATGCCACTTGACGGCGGCACTGGTAAGAAGGACGTTTTTTGTTACAAGGGCGGCATAGCCGATTACGTTCAGTATTTAAACGAAGGCAAATCTATTCTTTATGACAAACCTCTTTATGTGGAAGCCACGGACACAAATTTTGAAGTCGCGGCGGCCATTCAGCACACCGACAGTTATTCCGAAAGCATTTACAGTTACGTCAACAATATCCCTACCGCCGAAGGCGGCACTCATGAAGTTGGTTTCAAGAGCGCAGTCACCAAAGTTTTCAACGATTTTGCAAGGAAAAACAATCTCTTAAAAGACAAACAGGCAAACTTGCTTGGCGAAGATTTCAGAGAGGGAATGGTTGCCGTCATCACCGTCAAAATGCAAAACGTACAGTTTGAAGGGCAGACAAAAGGCAGACTGGGCAATCCCGAAGTGCGCCAAAAAGTTGAAAATCTGCTTTCCGAAAAACTTGAAGAACTGTTGCAGATGCGCGGCTATAAATCCAGCGCGGAAAAAATTATTAACAAGGCTATGGGCGCGGCAAAGACAAGAGAAGCCGCCAAAAAAGCCAAAGATTTAGCACGTCAGCAAAACAAACTCAACAATGCGAATTTGGTTGGTAAGCTTGCAAGTTGTTCGGGCAAGAATTATGAAATAAACGAAATGTTTATAGTCGAGGGCGACAGCGCGGGCGGCAGTGCAAAACAGGCGCGCGACCGCAGTTTTCAAGCAATCTTACCACTAAAAGGAAAACCGCTTAACGTGGAAAAAGCATCGCTTGAAAAGATTTTGGCAAACGAGGAACTGGCAACAATTATAAGCGCACTCGGCACGGGCATAGAGCCGGAATTTGATTTGAGCGGTTTGCGTTATGACAAAGTCATAATCCTTGCCGATGCCGACCAAGACGGCGCACATATAAGAGCCTTGCTTTTGACGTTCTTCTTCCGCTATATGAGGCAACTTATCACCGAAGGACACATTTATATCGGAATGCCGCCTCTTTATAAACTGCAAAAGAAAGACGAAATAAGATACTGTTATGACGATATGGCACTTGAAGACGCACAAAAAACAATGGGGAAAGGTGTGTTGTTGCAACGTTTTAAGGGGCTTGGCGAAATGAACCCCGAACAACTTTGGGACACGGCAATGGACCCCGAAAAACGCTCGCTGACGCGCGTCACTATCGAGGATGCGGCATCTGCCGACAGGCGGATTTCAATCCTTATGGGAGACGACAGTTCGGTAAGAAAAGACTACATCTACAAATACGCCGATTTCAATAAAACGGACGATTTCAAAATAGAAGGCGATATTGCATAAAGACATATAAATTTCGCGCGCGGTTAGAACCGTAAACGCAAAGTAGCCGACAGGGAAAAGATGGCAAAGAAAAAACAAAAAGAAATAATTTACAGCAGTCTCCTTTATGACGCCGTGCTCGAAGACGTGATGCATGACTCGATGATGCCGTATTCGGAAAACGTCATTTTGGAGCGTGCTTTACCACGCGTTGAAGACGGATTAAAACCAGTCCAACGCAGGATTTTGTATTCAATGAACGAAATGGGCGTCACGCCCGACAAACCGTATATGAAGTGCGCGCGCATAGTCGGCGACTGCATGGGAAAATACCACCCGCACGGCGACAGTTCGGTTTACGGTGCACTGGTACGTATGGCACAGCCGTTTTCTATGAGGATGAAACTTGTTGACGGTCACGGAAACTTCGGCTCCGTGGACGGCGACGGCGCGGCGGCAATGCGCTACACCGAAGCGAGAATGAATTCGCTTGCGCTTGAACTTCTGCGCGATTTGGACAAAGAAACCGTCAGTTGGGTGCCAAACTTCGACGACAGATTGGAAGAGCCTACCGTACTTCCGGGACGCTTCCCCAATCTACTGGTCAACGGTGCAAACGGTATAGCAGTCGGACTTGCCACAAATATACCGACTCACAATTTCGGCGAAAGCATCGACGCGGTTATCGCGATGATTGACAATCCCAAAATCACGACAGCGGAACTGCTTCAAGTTTTCAAAGGGCCGGATTTCCCGACAGGCGGATTTATCATTCCCGTTGATTCTCTTGAAGATATTTACGAAACAGGCAAAGGCAGGATAAAAATCCGCGCGAGATTGCACGTTGAAGACGACGACGGCGGAAAAAAGAACATAGTAATCAACGAACTGCCGTATCAGGTCAACAAATCCGAATTACTTATTAGAATTGCTTCGCTAAGAGACGACAACAAGGACATTTTGGCGGGCATTTACGACATTGTTGACGAATCCGACAAGACGGGAATGCGCGCGGTTATCAAGTGCA
>CAYJCS010000166.1:0-3319 GCA_964368715.1 uncultured Bacteroidaceae bacterium
AATAGGCGGTTTGCTTGTGGGTAAACTGCTCTGCTGGGCAACAAAAGGCAAAATCAATCCGCTTATCGGTTCAGCGGGCGTATCCGCTGTGCCTATGGCGGCGCGCGTATCAAACCAAGTCGGACTCAAAGAAAACAATACAAATTATCTACTTATGCACGCCATGGGGCCAAACGTGGCGGGCGTCATCGGCTCTGCTGTCGCGGCAGGGTTTTTGATGGCAGTCTTTGGATAAGGTATGAGCGTTTTAAAACGCATCTGCATCAAAACGAAGCAGGGCAGGCGACTGCCTTGCTTTTACGTTAAAGAAATCGACAGCACAAACGAATTTGCAAAAAAAGGCATAAAATACGGCCTTGTTTCGGACGTTGCCGCATTTATCGCAAAAACGCAAACGTCGGGGCATGGGCGTTACGGACGCGTCTTTGTTTCACCAAAGGGCGGGCTTTATCTCACTTTCGTTAAGGCTGTCGGTGACAAGGATTGCTCGCCTCTCGGCTGTTACAGCGCGCTTGCCGTAATTGATACTCTTGCACAACTGGGAATTGAAGGCAGACGGATAGTGTCATTAAAATGGCCAAACGACGTTAAAACCAACGGCAAAAAAATCTGCGGTATATTGCCCGAAACTGTTGTGGTAAACGGCGTCAGATACTTGCTTATCGGCGTCGGATTAAATCTTAACACTCCCATAGAAAGTCTAAAAGACGTCCCAAATGCCACCTCGGTTTTTGCTCAAATAAACGAAAAGCACCGTATGCATACGGTTGTAAAATCGCTTGCACAAAACTTGGATGAAATTGTGTGTGCCTTTTTAGACAGTGATAAAAACGACGGATATGCGGTAAGCGGTGAAATGCACGCCCGCTATTTAGAATACTGCGAAAGCATCGGCTTAAAAGTATCGTATGACAATAACGGAGAGCAATACGCAGGCATTGTCGAAACCGTAGCCATTGACGGAAGTCTGGTTATGGAAGACGGGAAAGAAATCGGCTGGGGGGAAATCTCCTACATCGAATAGAAGAGTAGTATGGAAAAAAGACGATCGACATTGGGTAGCGTATTGTTGCTTACTGCGGCTCTCGTTTGGGGGTTCGCTTTCGCCACGCAACGCTATGCGGCTGGCTTTATCGACAGCGTATCGCTCAACGCAATTCGCTATATTATGGGTGCCGTCGTTTTGCTGCCGACGTTTTTGATAACCGATTACCTTAGAAAAAAGTCCGGTCGAAAAATAATCCCTTTTAATCGCGACACTTGGATAGGCGGTTCGCTTTGCGGTGCCATACTTTTGGTTTCAACACTTGTTCAACAGTTCGGATTGGAATCGACAACCGCAAGCAAGGCAGGATTTATCACCACTTTGTACATAGTTTTTGTGCCAATATTCGGACTGCTTGCCAGGCGAAGCACCTCTCTAAACAGTTGGTTTGCCGTGGTTATAGCTCTTATGGGGTTTTGGATAATGTGCGTCACCGATGATTTCTCGGTGTCCAGCGGCGATATTTTGATTTTTATGTGCGCGATGACCTTTGCGTTCCAAATATTATTCATCGACGTCTTTATACCGTCTTGCGATTCGATCAAATTCACTTTCGTACAGTTTTTGACGGCGTCTCTAATAGGTTTTTCTCTTATGGCGGCGAACGGATTTCCGACATTGCAAGCGGTTGAGGCAAGCATTGTACCGCTGCTTTATATGGGCGTTATGTCAAGCGGCGTAGCGTATACCTTGCAGGTTGCGGGGCAAAAGCGCACGGAGCCGGCTCTAGCAACTCTGATTATGTCGCTTGAATCCGTATTTGCTCTGCTCGGAGGCGTGATATTACTTCACGAAAGCAGCACCCCGCGTGAACTTCTGGGCTGTATTGTAGTGTTCGTTGCCGTGTTTATTGCGGAATTTAAGATACCTCGTCGCTTCCTTTGCTATAGGGAAGAAGGATTTTTTCACCAATAAATTATTAAAAAATTAGATATAAATGTTTTTTTATAAATAACTTTACTATTTTTAATATATGTGATACAATCCAATCAATTCAACAAGGTGATGTTCGTTTGTTTGCCACTAACCAAAAGTCTGCAGCATCGACAAATTACACTATACCTCTTGAAAATCTAATCAAGGAGTGATACTATGGCTGACAAAACTATCGTCTGCAAAGATTGCGGCAAGACATTTGTCTTCACCGAGGCTGAACAAGCGTTCTACAAAGAAAAAGGCTTTGAGAATGAACCTATCAGATGCCCGGAATGCAGAAAGATCCGCAAACAGCAAAAAAATAGTTTCCGTAAACCTTACGGCGACAGATAACTATTAGCAAAAAAGTTCAGGCACTCATATCGAGTGCCTTTCTTTTTGCAATTTTCCAAAAAATTGGGACTATATTTGCGTCGTTATTTCTGTTATAATGCAAAAAAGGAACAAATAAAAAGTGGAAACTATAAACAAAGACAACCTACAAATTGACATTTACGATTTTGACAAAACCGTCGTTCCCTTTGACAGCGCGCTCAAGTACTGGGGCTATTGCATGGCACATTGCCCTTGGATTTTAGTGCTTTTTCCTCTTCAGTTTATTTGGGGAATCATGATGATTACGCACATAATTTCCGTAAAAACCTGCAAAAGATTGTGTTTTTTGTATATCAATTTGATAAACAATCAGCGCACTGTCAAAAAGTTTTGGGACAAATACGAAAGCGCGGTCTTTGATTGGTTTAAACCTGGGAACAGAAAACGTGCCTGCGTTCTTGCAAGTGCCAGTCCTGATTTCCTTATTGACGAAATTGCCTCTCGTTTGGGCGTCGACTATGTCGTTTGCACTTGCTATGACAAGAGAGGAGTGATAATCGGAGAGGTCTGCCGCAAAGATGAGAAAGTGCGCCGTATAAAAGCTGAGTTGCCGGGTGCGACAATCGAAGACGTATATTCAGACAATCCCTCGCATGACAAATATATTTTTGCTTTGGGCAAGCGTTGCTTTTTGGCAAATAAAGGCACTTTAACACAGTTTGAATATTCGGCTTTGTGCAACAAAAAACAGTCGGAAACAAACGCAGAATTTGCCGCGGACGGTCTTAATTCGGAACTGCAAAATAATTGACAACGATGTATGGCTATGCTATGATAGTCAAGCAAAATTGAGTCGGCGTGACTTGATAATCTCAATCGTTGACCGCCTTCAGGATGCACCCATACAAAAACCAATAAGTATTCGGCATATGGAGAAGTACCCAAGCGGCCGAAGGGGCTCCCCTGCTAAGGGAGTAGTACGAGAGAATCGTAGCCAGGGTTCAAATCCCTGCTTCTCCGCCA
>CAYJCS010000167.1:0-3262 GCA_964368715.1 uncultured Bacteroidaceae bacterium
CAATAAAGGGCTGCGCGGATTTTACGACCGAAGATGAAAAAATTTATGCAAGAGAATTGATTAGGCTGAAACTTTCTTTGGATGATATGCAAACACAACGCAAAGACGGCGACAAAGTCGTGGCGCTTTTGCATTTTCCGCCTTTTGACGCACAATACTCGGGCAGCGAAATCACGCAGATGTTGGAAAATTACAAGGTGGACAAAGTGCTTTACGGACACCTCCACGGCAAGAACGCAAGAGTCACTCCCCGCTTTACAAAAAACGGTATTGAATACATTCTCACGTCCTGCGACCTTATCGACAACAAACTCGTTGAAGTTTATTAACTCTCAAAGCGATATAAGATTTTAAGATACAACAGATTAAAAAAAACAATTCGTACAAAATTTTAAAAACCTGCCGATGCAATCGTTCGGCAGGTTCTTTTTTTATGTTTTTTATGGCCAGCAGATGGATTGTATTCCATAAATTGCCATTTTTTGGAATACTTTAGCTTAAAATTTGCTCAATTCTTTGAAAAATAGCCTCTTTCCCAGTCTTGTTTGTCGACGAAGTCATATAAACGTTATCCACGCCAACCGCCAGAGTTGAGGCTATTATCGTACGGTTTTTCTGTTGCTGAGATCTTGAAAGTTTGTCACTCTTGGTTGCAATTACAGTGAATGGTATCGAATAATGAAAAAGAAAATTTATGAGCATCTTGTCGTCGGACGTGGGAGTATGACGGCTGTCAAGTAGCACGAATACGTTTTTGAGATTGGCACTACCCGTCAAATAACACTCTATCATTTCTCCCCATTTTTCCTTTTCTTGCTTTGCCACCTGAGCAAATCCGTACCCGGGTAAATCCACAAAATAAAGTTCGCCGTCGTTCACTGAAAAATAGTTTAGAAGCCGTGTGCGACCCGGAGCGCCTGAAGTGCGCGCAAGTTTACCGTTGTTGGTGATAAAGTTGATAAACGACGACTTCCCCACGTTTGACTTCCCTGAAACGGCGATTTCGGGAGCGTTTGTAGCAAAAAGCGCACTTCCGTCTGCTACAGAAATGACAAATTCCGCTTTTTTGATTTTGAATGGTGTGCTCTCCATAAATGCCAAAACCGAAATTTCGGTTGTTCCTCATGTTAGTAAACTTTTGCTTTATGTTTTTTTTGTTTTATGTTTTTAAAATCAATATGATTTTCGCTCTATTAAGACAATAGACATCAAATAATCAAGCAAATTGTTGGTCGTTGCCTTTGTTAATCTTTGCCTTGTTGTTATATAAAAACGGCGCGAAAATCGCGCCGTTTAGTGTTTATGCAATTTCCCCTTTGCTTTCGGCGACGTTTTTCATAACAATCACCGGCTTGGACTTATCTTTGACGGTTTCTGTGGTAATCACAATCTTTTCAATGTTTATGCTTGAAGGGATTTCGTACATCAAGTCCAGCAGTATATCTTCAAGTATTGAGCGCAAGCCTCTTGCGCCCGTTGCAAGTTGTATTGCCTTTTGCGCAATTGCACGCAATGCACCCTCTTCAAATTCAAGCTGTACTTTGTCCAGTTTGAACTGCGTCTGATATTGCTTCACAAGTGAATTTTTAGGTTCGGAAAGTATCTTCACAAGAGCGTCCTCATCCAACGCGTTGAGACCGACGACGATTGGCACACGGCCCACAAATTCGGGAATCAAGCCGTATTTGATAAGGTCGACGGGTTGCAGAGCAGAGATAAGTTCGTCATAGCGATAATCCATCGTACCTTTGACTGTGCTGCCAAATCCCAGTTTTGAACTGTCTTTTCTTTGGTCGATGATTTTGTCCAAATCAACAAACGCGCCGCCGCAAAGGAACAGTATGTTGGTTGTGTCGATTGAATAGCATTCCTGATTTGGGTGCTTTCTGCCGCCTTGGGGAGGCACGCTCGCAACCGTACCTTCGATTATTTTCAAAAGTGCTTGTTGCACGCCCTCACCGCTGACGTCGCGCGTTATCGAGACGTTTTCGCTTTTTCTGGCGATTTTGTCGATTTCGTCGATATAAACAATGCCGATTTCGGCTTTTTTGATGTCTCCGCCTGCCGCCAAAATGAGTTTCAGCAAGATATTTTCAACGTCTTCGCCGACATAACCCGCTTCGGTAAGAGTTGTTGCGTCAGCAACGGCAAAAGGAACATTGAGTATTTGCGCCAACGTTTTTGCAAGCAAGGTTTTCCCTGAGCCTGTTGGCCCCAAAAGCAAAACGTTGCTCTTTTCGAGCACCACACCGTCACGGTTCTCGCCGTGTTTTAGTGAATGGTTGATGCGTTTATAGTGATTGTATACGGCAACGGACAACACTTTTTTTGCGTTGTCTTGACCGATGATATATTCGTCCAGTTTGGATTTTATCTCTTTTGGAGTGTACAAAGACACGGCTTCAGTCGCTTTTTCGGAGCGTTTTTCAAGCAACATAGAGCATTTTTCAATGCACTCGTTGCAAATCGCCATATTATTTGGGCCGGCGATTATGCGCTCCACCTCGCTGTCGCTCTTTCCGCAAAAACTGCAGAATAGTTCTTTTTGATAATCCATTTTTGCTCCTTGCGGGTTTGACCGCTTGTTTATTCTATGCAAAAGCCAATGACGGGATACGGCTTAATGGCGTTCATTATTGTCTGGTAACGAAAATTTTGTCGATTATCCCGTATGCTTTGGATTCTTCCGCGGTCATATAGTTGTCGCGGTCTGTATCCACGGCGATTTTGTCAAAGGGTTGTCCCGTATTCGCCGCCAGAATGGTGTTCAAGCGTTGCTTTGTCTTCAATATTTGCTCTGCCTGAATGGCAATATCACTCGCTTGTCCCTGTGCTCCGCCTAAAGGCTGATGTATCATTATCTCGGAATTTGGCAGAGAATATCTCTTTCCCTTGGCACCGCTGGAAAGCAAGAATGCGCCCATTGACGCCGCCAATCCAACGCAAATTGTGGAAACGTCGCACTTGATGTAGTTCATCGTGTCGTAAATGGCAAGTCCGGCAGTGACAGAGCCTCCGGGACTGTTGATATAAAGGCTGATATCCTTTGCGCTGTCCTTGCCTTCAAGATACAGCAGTTGCGCGACGATAATATCTGCGACAGCGTCGTTGACCTCTCCTGTCAGGAAGATTATTCGGTCTTCAAGAAGACGTGAATAGATGTCGTAACTGCGTTCACCGCGTCCTGTCTGTTCAATAACCATAGGGACAAGTTGGTCTTTAACTCTCATTGTTTTCTCCTTCCGCGATGGCGGTTTTAGAG
>CAYJCS010000168.1:0-3244 GCA_964368715.1 uncultured Bacteroidaceae bacterium
CATAATGGGATCACAAATATAATTCAAGCTTTTATATCAATAACAGGAGGCATCCCCAACTTTGTTTTTGGTGGCTTTCATTTATCCGCTTCCGGTTGTAAACACGAAAGTGAAAAAGTTATACATAAACTTGCCGAAAGATTAGACGAGTGGGATGCAAAATATTTCACTTGTCATTGTACGGGCACAAAACCTTATCAATTATTAAAACAAACACTGAACGATAAAATAGATTATTTTTTAGCCGGAAATGAAATCAATTTGTAAAGGAGAACGTAGAAATGAGTAAAGATTGCGATCATAACTGCAAGGATTGCAAAGAAGATTGTACGGAAAGAGATTTAAAAGAAAAACCGAATCAACTTAGCAAAATCAAAAAAGTCGTTGGGGTCGTCAGCGGTAAGGGCGGCGTTGGGAAATCAATTGTGACTTCTATGCTTGCTGTGCTTGAAGAAAGACAGGGCAATAAAACAGCGATTTTAGATGCTGATGTCACAGGACCTTCCATTCCAAAGGTGTTTGGCGTCAAAGGAAGAGCAGACGCTTGCGACATGGGACTTTTCCCAGCCAAAAGCCATAAAGGCATAAAAATAATGTCCTCAAACTTGTTGCTTGAAGATGTAACAGACCCTGTATTATGGAGAGGACCGCTTATTGGCAATATGGTAAAACAGTTTTGGACAGACGTAATTTGGGACCAAACCGATATTATGTTTATCGATATGCCTCCTGGAACAGGTGATGTGCCTTTGACGGTGTTTCAATCTATTCCTGTTGACGGAATCATCGTTGTGACTTCGCCGCAGGAATTGGTCTCTATGATTGTTGCAAAAGCTGTGAAAATGGCGGAAAAAATGAATATACCGATTATAGGCATAATTGAAAATATGAGTTATGTACTATGCCCCGATTGTGGCAAGAAAATTAAAATTTTTGGCGAAAGCAACCTTGAAGAAATTGCAAAGAAGTATAATTTGGATATTCTTGGAAGAATACCTCTCAATCAAAAACTTGCGGCGGCTTGCGACAGAGGAATGATAGAATTGTTCGACGGAAACTGGTTGGATAACGCAATCAAAAAGATCGATGCACTACCCAACAAGAACTTATAAAAAAATTAAAAATAAAAAGAGGTATGATATGAAAATAGCAGCAGCTTGTGAAGGAAGCAAAATAACAGAGCATTTCGGACATTGTGAAAATTTTATGATTTTTGATGCCGACAACGGCAAAATAATCAGCAGTAAAAGCGTTCCCAATCCCGGACACAGACCTGGGTTCTTGCCCAATTATTTGAACGAACTCGGAGTCAACGTTATCATGTCCGGCGGAATGGGCGGCGGCGCAGTGGATATCTTCAATGAACTTAATATCGAAGTCATAACAGGAGCTTGCGGTGACGCAAAAACTGCGGCAGAGATGTATTTATCGGGAAAATTGAAGTCCACAGGTTCTATATGTCACGAACATCAGCATATGGACGAATGCGGTAATTAAAAAATGGAAGGTTACAAATTTATCTATGGTCCCGTTCCGTCAAGGCGATTGGGACTGTCTTTAGGTGTAAGTCCAATTCCGGAAAAAACGTGTAATTATTCTTGCATTTATTGTCAGCTCGGCAGAACAGATAAGATGACGAACGAAAGAGCTATGTTTTTCGATTGCGCAGAAATCGTAAAGGAACTGCGTGAGTATTTGAAAAAGAGAGTGGCCTTTGATGTCATCACCGTTGTCGGAGAAGGCGAGCCGACGCTTTACGCCGGACTGGGTCTTTTGATAAAAAAAATAAAAAGCCTTACAAATAAACCCGTCGTTGTAATAACAAACGGATTTCTCTTGTATGAACAGTCGGTAAGAAACGATCTGATGGAGGCTGACATTGTGATGCCTTCATTGGATTGTTACGACGACGAATCCTTCAATAAAATAAACAAACCTTGTGGCAAATATCAATTTGAGGAATTATATAATGGCCTTGTTGAGTTTTCAAACGAATACTGCGGCAAGCTATGGCTTGAAATTATGCTGGTGGCCGGTTTCAACGACAGCAAAGACGCTATCGAAAAATTGAAAATTTTGGCTGATAAAGTAAGTTACGATAAATTATACATAAACACTCCGGTGCGTCCTCCCGCGGAAAGTTATGCAAAGCAGGTAAGCGAAAAAACTATGGAATATGCGGTAGAAAAGCTTAACGGAATGTCCATAGACAAACTAGTTTCCTCGGGCTTTTACAGCGAAATCGTCGATGATTACGAAGCTGTAAAAAGCATAATAAAAAGACATCCGATGAATCAATACGAGCTCCGTACTTTTATAGAGAGCAGAAATGCGGAAAACGCAGACGGTATCATCGACCGTTTGGACAAAGATACGAACATCGAAAAAATTTTTTATAAAAACTATATTACTTACAGGTTAAAAACAGGAGTAAAACATGGATAAAGCAGAAGCGAACAAAAAATCGTGCATGAAACCCATGCCGTCTATCATCGTATCGTGCCGTGACAAAAACGGCAGAGATAACGCTTTGGTCGTGGGATGCGCGTGCAATTGTAGTTATGCTCCACCAATGGTAATGATCGGCATAGTTCCCACGCGATATTCCTATCATATCATCAAAGAAACGGGCTGTTTTGTTGTGAATATTGCCGATGAAAATAATAAGGAGATCTACGATTATCTGGGCAAGATAAGCGGCAGAAACGAGGATAAGTTTGCAAAGTTTAATATTAAAACCGCAAACGGAGACTGTGTAAATGCGCCTTTAATCACCGATTGTCCTGTAAATATCGAATGCAGAGTCATTAATTCTGTGCTTACCGGTTCACATGAAATGTTTATCGGTATCGTCGAAAAGGTGCATGCAGACAAAAAATATTTGGATACAAACGGCGATATTAGATATGACGATATCAAAATACTAACGAAACAAAGATAGACGATGCGGCACCATACTCAAACACATACTGTCGCTTTTCCTCACCTGTGAAGGTTTGACTACCATTTAGAATTACACCATACTCAAACGCTGACGAGGAGTCAACAATAGAAACGACGTTTGACTACCATTTAGAATTACACCATACTCAAACTGTACTTTTGCCCGTTCCAAAATTCCGACAGTTTGACTACCATTTAGAATTACACCATACTCAAACCGCTAAAAACCTTGCTTGCGTATATCTTGTGTTTGACTACCATTTAGAATTACACCATACTCAAACTTGCTTGACCTTGACAA
>CAYJCS010000169.1:0-3211 GCA_964368715.1 uncultured Bacteroidaceae bacterium
CTTTCGATATATTCGTTATTTGTAAAAAATTTTAGCTTTTCCATGTACGCCTCCTACAGTGTTTCCTCGCTGATCGCTTGCAGATAAGTTTTGCGTTTTTCTTCCATATAAGCGGGAATGGGAACGTCCCACCAACCGAAAGTTTTTCCGCCCGTATAAGGATATTCACGCGTGACGCTCACTTCTATAAACGCAGGTTTATTATTTTTTACCGCTTTATTAAGCGCACTTTCAAATGATTTTTCATCTTCCGCTTTGAAACTGTCTATGCCAAACGATTTTGCGATTTCATAAAAATCGGGCGAATATACTTTGTCGCCTTTCGTAAAGTCGTTTCCAAAGGCTTTGTCTAAACCGAAAGCGTCCATCTGCAAATCTTTTATGGCCATCCATCCGCTGTTGTTGGCAACTATAACTACAAGCGGTATGTCATACTGCGCCATAGTGGACAACTCTTGCATAATCATCATAAAGTCGCCGTCGCCTATAAGCGAAACAACCGTACGGTCGGGGCAGGCAAGTTTTGCGCCCATTCCTGCGGGCATTGCCCAACCCATTGTCGAAAAGCCGCCCGTTGTTAAATTGCAATAGGGTTTCTTGTAGACGTACTCTTGAAAAAGTTGCGCTTGAGTGTTCCCCGAAGAGGTTGATATTATCGCGTCATCTGGCAAGGATTTATTCATTACGCCGATAAGTTGCGAAATGGTCAATTTATCGACGCGGATTTTGCGTATTTCATCAAGGTAATCAAACCAACTTTTTCGTAACGCTTTGATTTCGTTAAGGTAATTATTGTTTACAGTAAAAACCGAAGATTTTGCAATGAGTTTGCTCAGAGTATCACTTACGTCCGCAATAATCCCAACGTCCGCGCCGTAATTTTTGCCGATTTCACTTGCATCAATATCCACTTGTATGAGTTTGGTATCGGGGAAATTAAACGCTTTCCCTTTGCGGTATGAACAACAGGTTTCGTCGGCAAATCTTGTGCCAAGCGCCAATATCACGTCGGCGTTGCGGGATATTTCAACGCCTATCGCAGTTCCTTTGCTGCCTGTGTGGAAGCAATACTGCTCAAAATCTTCTTGCACCGCACCTTTAGCCTGCAACGTGGTGATAACGCCCGCACCCCAGGCTTTTGCAAGGGCAATGATTTTGTCGTTCAATTTTGCCCTCAATGCGCCACCGCCGCACAAAATAACGGGGCGTTTTGCAGTTTTCATCAGCGCTATAGCGTCATCTATGTATTTTTCATCGGCACAAGGCTTGGAGTGGGCGGATAGTTTTTCTGCCGCCATTATGTCGCATTCGCACGCATCGGCCTGCACGTCCATAGGCAGGGTAATGACGCAAGGTCCGCTTCTGCCCGTTGTCATCAGGTTGAAGGCACGATGCACGATTTTTGGCAGTTGTTTGACATTTTCCGCACGCCAACTGCGCTTTGCAAGCGGCTCTAATGCGCGGATTATGTTGCTGTCTTGATAGCGCTCCACTTCTTGAAGCACCCCGACGCCCTTCATGTGCGTGTGGGTATCCCCGCATAACTGCAAAAACGCAGTGCTGTCAACGTACGCCGTGCCGAGTCCGATGGACGTGTTCAGCGTTCCCGGCCCTATCGATGAAAAAGTCGCCAGCGGTTTTCCTGCAATGCGAAAATATCCGTCGGCAATAGAAGTTGCCGTCTGCTCGTGTTTCACCTGAATATATTTGATATTTCCTTTTTTCTCTTCGCGACGCAGCGCATCAAAAAAACACAGTATGCCGTGCCCCGGAATCCCCAGAACGTACGGCACTTTTTCTTCGACTAATTGTTTTACGATAATTTCCCCACCGGTTAAAAACATATTGACCTCCAAAACAAAGGCATTACACTTCCTATTCTATTTTACAAAAGCAAAATGCCAAAAACAATAAAAAATAAAACGTTTGTTTCACCCTGTGCAACAAATTGTAAAAAATGAGAGAATAGAAACGATAAAAAATTCTATCATTTTGTTTTAATGGATATTTTAATTACGATTAAATATATAAATAACAACAAGTAGATGAGGAAGCGATTATACCAATAGCGTGAAACTTGCCGCTATCGGCAAGAAACGGCACAAAATATGTTGCAATGTGGTTGATTTCTTGCCGATAATGTGTTACAATACCATAAGTGAGGTAACTATGAAATACTTGTCAGTTGCAGAATTTGCGAAAAAATGGAATATTTCCGAAAGAACTGCCCGTAATTATTGCGCTCAAGGGAAAATTCCCGATGCCTTTTTGACCGGGAAGACTTGGAATATCCCCGACACGGCAACTGTACCCGACAGAATTAACAAACATGTGAACGAACCAACAAGTTTGCTGGATTTCCTTGTTGCAGAAAAGGACGGAAAAGTATCTGGCGGCATATATCACAAGGTCCAAATTGATTTAACCTATAATTCCAATCATATTGAAGGTAGCAAACTGACGCACGACCAAACACGGTTCATTTTTGAAACCAACACTATTGGCATTGAGGACAAATCGCTCAACGTTGATGATATTATCGAAACCACCAATCATTTTCGTTGTATCGATCTTGTCATTGACAATGCAACGCGAACTTTGAGCGAAAGGTTTATTCTGGGACTTCACTCCGTGTTAAAGTCCGGGACGAGCGATTCCCGCAAAGACTGGTTTAACGTCGGCAAATATAAAAGACTGCCAAACGAGGTCGGAGGCAACGCCACTACCGCCCCGGAAGACGTGACAGTGGATATGCGTCTGCTACTCGACAGTTACAATGCTACCGATAAAACTCTCTCGGACATTATAGACTTTCATCAAAAATTCGAAAGCATACACCCTTTTCAAGACGGCAACGGAAGAATAGGCAGACTGATTATGTTCAAAGAATGCTTGCGAAGCGGTATCGTACCGTTCATAATCGACGAAGAATTGAAACTCTATTACTACCGTGGCTTGCGCGAATGGAAAAATGAAAAAGGCTATCTTACGGATACGTGTCTTGCCGCACAGGATAAATTCAAGAAGTATTTGGATTACTTCAAAATAATGTATTGAGCTTTCAGCGAATAATAGCCCAAAACGAAAGATATTACAAAAAAGCTCCAACACTTTAGATAGTGGTGGAGCCGTTTTGGCATTCGCTTCTCTTGCGAAATGCGAATTATGGCGTTTCCGGGCGGGCTCGAACCGCCGGCCTGTCACTTAGGAG
>CAYJCS010000170.1:0-3177 GCA_964368715.1 uncultured Bacteroidaceae bacterium
TTAGTCCGCCTGTATTTTGCGGGGTGTTGTCTATAAGGTCGCTCTCCACCCTGTCTGTTTCAATGTCGATTTGTTCTTTTAAGCTCTCGACGGCAATATCACCGACCTTTTGCAGTTTCTCAAAATAGTCATATAGGTTGACTTCCTATTGTTTTTTATGATATTATTCTTTTAGGTAATTAAACTGAAAATAAAGGAAACTATGTCTGAAATTAAGCCTAACATATACGGGTACGGTCAAGTATTTGCCTTTTCGGCGCTTGATGGCGAATCCAAATACAAACGCGATTTTGCCGGCACGCTCACCGCGAAGCCTGTTGGCATACGCTTCGAGTTGACTACTCCGCGCACTCTTTTTTGCGATTGTAAGATAAGTAAAGCAGTCATGGTAAGCGGGGATATCATAAATATTGAAGCAGTTGAAGGCAAAATACTCATAGTATATAAAGACCGTCATTGCGTGATTGGGTATTCTCCTGTTTTACCTACCCTGAAAGGCGGCGTTTGTTTAAAGCTGAAAAAGGATATTTATGTTTCTTTCTCGGTAAAAAATATTGTGGTTCTTGCCGTAACCGAGTCGCAAAAAGGTTACAAATTTTCTCTGTGTTACGGCGTCTCATTAAAAAATACCCTTAGTAGGGCAAAAGCCGCGCTTAGCGCCGACGCAGATGCGATAAAGGCAGAACGCGAGACTTATTATGAACAGCTGCCGCAACTCATAAACGCTCCTGAAGATTTCAACCGCCTTTTGTATAAAGCGGCTTCCGTAATGAAAGCCAACGTATACTCTCCCGAAGGCAATTTTCCTTGCCGATGGACGACTCCCGACAGAGTACCGCACCGCAAATTGTGGCTGTGGGACAGCGTTTTTCATGCGATAGGCTGGTCTTATATCGACCCTCGTCTTGCCGAAGAAGCAATCCTTGCCGTCATGGCGACTCAGGCCGAAAGTGGCTTTATACCGCATATGGCATCTTATAATTCGATTTCAAAAATAACCCAGCCGCCAATAATTGCTTGGGGGATACTTGAGCTGTACAACCGGTCGAAAAATATTGCTTTTGTAAAAACTTGCGCCGCCGGTGTCGCCAACTTTCTGAAATGGATTTTGGCATCCCGCGACATAAACAAAAACGGACTGCCTGAATGGAAAGTTACTTCAGACAAAAACTGTCGCTCGGACGAATGCGGCATGGACAATTCGCCGCGTTTCGATAACGCGCAAATTATGGATGCAATAGACTTCAGCTCTTTTTATGCCAACGACAGCAGATGTTTGAGCAAGCTCTTCGATATTTTAGGAGATAAAATTAACGCTGAATATTGGCAAAACCAATATGTCGAAACATTGGCGAAAATTAACGAGCTTTTATGGAGCGAAGAAGACGGACTCTATTTCGACAGACAATTTGACGGCAAGCTAAATAAAGCAGCCACAGTCTCAAGTTTTTTGCCGCTTTTCGCCAGAGTAGCCACTCCCGAGCAAGCAAAAAAGTTGCACACAAAAATTACCGATCCTACACGTTTTTGGACGGAATTTCCTCTACCTTCTATCGCCATCGACGATCCGACTTATAGCGGCGATATGTGGCGAGGCGGAGTATGGATAAATTATAATTTTATGATTGCAAAGGGGCTACGCGAATACGGCTATGTCGAGACTGCCGACGAACTCTTGAATAAAACTCTTTCGTCTTTATCTGATTGGTATAAGAAAACAGGCGGATTAAGCGAATTTTACGACACGCATAATACTGTCGCGTCGGCGAATATGCCGCGCAAAGGCGTAACTCAAACGGTACCTGACCGGCGTTCTCATATGCATGCGATAATTGACTTTGGCTGGACCTCTGCCCTCACTATGGCTATGCTTTACGATAAATATTATTTCAGCTTAACATCGGATAAGACCCCGTAATGGTCGCTGATGAAATTTCCGCTGCGCCCTCTATAATTGAGAACACGGTAGCTGTCAACGGTGAATGCGTCATTGACGAAGATGAAGTCTATCGTAGAAAGATCACAGCTATTTTCGCTAAATCCGTGAAAGGTACCGTGCGGCACCGCATCCTTAGCTAAGACCATGGAATCGTGGAGAGCCGCAGTTATTTTGCGATACGGGTAATCTCTGATTTCGCAATTAATATCTCCGCAGAGAATTAAGGGAAGTTTTGTATATATGGACTTCAAATTGGACAGCAGACTGTCCGTATTACGGCGACGCACATATTTTGAACGATTATCTAAATGCGTGCAGGCAATTACGAATTCGGCGCAGCCGGTACTGTCGCGAAGGTGAGCGTAAGTGCAAATACGATTGTGACATTTTGCAAACGGAACCTTGCTAACCTTGTCAGGAGTGTTAGTAAGCCAGAATGTATGGTCACTAATATAGCTATATTTATCTTTTTTCCAACAAACCAAATTGTGTTCACCGCTGCCGTTGCCGTCACGCCCTTCACCGACAAAACTGTATTCGGAAAACCGATCGTCGCTAAGCAATGCCTTCCAACCGACCGTCACCTCTTGTAAACAGATAATATCGGGAGAAACTTCTGCAATCAGCGCAAACAAGTCCTCCTTGCGGTTAACATAATTAAGCTCGGGATGTTCGTTGCCGCCCTCTTTTGATAGTAAATTCTGACTTAGTATTTTCATATTCCTCATTCAAAAATTCAAATTTATGCTTACCTTGATGATTAATACGCTTTCCGTCAGTGTGGTTAGACAAGGAAAGTTGTAATTCAGGTTCCATTTAGCAGATGTCGATACAATTCGTTTTTCTTTACGGGTATATATTATCATATAAATAAAATGTTGTAAATGAAAAGCAACGAAACATTACAAAACGCGCATAGCCGGCTCATGCTATAGCGAAAGACCATTTGTACAAATTTTTGTACAAATGGCGCGCGAATTCTGTAAGTTTTTGTAAAAAGAACATTGACTTATTTTCAAAATGTGGTATTCTTATGGTAATGATAAGTAAAATTGGGGAATTACCACACGTCTTTGAAGATATTTATTTATCATTTTGTATCAAAATAAGTTGAACGGACGGAATAGTTATGATTGATATTATGAGTTTATTGGCAAAAACCGACCCCTATGTCAGCCTTTTCGACCATTGTGTAGATACCGGCAAGGCGGCGGGGATTCTGTGGGATTTGGCAGTCA
>CAYJCS010000171.1:0-3162 GCA_964368715.1 uncultured Bacteroidaceae bacterium
CGATGTAACAAAAGTTGCGCTTGTTGTGGGCAGTGAAGGCGGTTTTACCGCGTCTGAAATGGAAATGGCAAAAAATGAAGGCGCAAAAATCGTCACTTTGGGCAAGCGCGTTCTTCGTGCGGAAACAGCGGATATTGTTTCCGCGGCGCTTACGCTTTTTGCGTTTGGAGAACTCGATTATGACTGAAAACGATAAGATTAAATCGCTGACGGTTTCCATTTTTACACTTGGGTGCAAAGTCAACCAATACGACAGCGACAGCATGCTTGCCGTTCTTCGTGAAGGCGGGTTTGACGTCAAAGAAGGTCTTGGCTTTGCCGACATATATATTATAAACACTTGTGCTGTCACTTTGGAAGCCGAACGTAAATCGCGCCAGACTGTCACGAGGATTATGAAAATAAATCCCGAAGCCGAAATCTACGTTTGCGGTTGCGCTTCGCAAAATAATTTCAGTCAATTTGAGCGCGACAGAGTGGTATTCGTTTCGGGTACGCAAGGTAAAAATGCTCTTGCAAGAGAACTTGCCAAAAGATATTCGGGAACGCGCGACGATTATTTTGACAAAAACAATACCTCTGATTTTTCAATTTCAAACGAATATGAAGACTGCGCCACGGCTGTTTCTCCGCGCACTCGCCACTACATAAAGGTGCAAGACGGCTGCAACAACTTTTGTTCGTATTGCATTGTGCCTTATCTTCGCGGAAGAAGCCGCTCACGCTCTGTTGATAGTATTCTGGCAGAGATGAAAACCGCCGTTGAAACAGCGAAAGAAGTTGTGATAACCGGCATAAATTTGTCAGCGTACGGACTTGACCTAGGCATAAATTTGGCAGACCTATTGAACGCGCTTTCTGATTTTGACGTCAGAATTAGGCTTGGTTCGCTTGAAGTCAACGTTATCGATGAAAAATTTTTGGAGGCAACAAAACGACTCAAAAAGTTTTGTCCGCATTTTCACTTGTCGCTTCAAAGCGGTGACGACGGCGTCTTAAAAACGATGAATCGCCGTTACACTACCGCCGAATATCTTGAGGCGGTAAAACGAATAAGAGAATATTATCCCGATGCGGCAATAACGACCGACATTATCGTGGGCTTCCCGACCGAAACGGACGAGGCATTTTGCAACAGCGTAAATTTTGCAAAAACAGTAGGATTTTCCGACGTCCACGTTTTCCCTTATTCGTCAAGACAGGGTACGGTTGCGGCAAAACTCAAACAACAGCCTCCGGAGGTGCTTACGGAGCGCGCAAGAGCAATGGCAGAAGTCAAAAATTCGCTCATTAAAGATTATCTGACTTCCCAATTAGGCAAGCCTACTGAAGTGCTTTTTGAAACCAAAGAAGAAGGAATGTGGTGCGGTCACACTCCGCATTATATAAAAGTCTACTGTGAAGAAGGAAAACGTAACACTTTAAAATTGCTGATTCCGACCTCGCTTTTCCGCGACGGCGTAAAATAATATTATTGCTCGATTGCAATCAACAAAATGTCGATAACAAATGCGTAAACAAAATTGAGAAAAACGACGGCAAGATGCCGTCGTTTTATTTTTTATTGTCATTACTAATAAAAAAAGTAATATTTTTTTCAGCACATACGGTCGGCTAATTGATTGCCGCCTAAGATATGGATGTGCAGATGTTCGACCGATTGACACGCATCCGCGCCCTTGTTGGACACCAGTCTAAATCCGCCTTGAAGTCCAAGTTTATCGGTGAGCGTAGAGAGTTTTTTGACGCATTTTGCTAGGGTAGCCGCTTGAGCGTCCGTCATTTCTATAATGTTTGCGTAATGCTCTTTTGGCAAAAGCAAATAATGAATAGGCGCTTGCGGATGGACGTCTTTGATGATTATCATATCGTCGTCTTCGTATAGTTTTGTTGACGGAATATCTCCGTTTATGATTTTGCAAAAAATGCAGTTTCCCATATATCCTCCGTTTCGCCGTCGGTTGATTTGGACGGCTAAGTTCGTTATTTATTTCAATATATTATGCCGGTTTTACGTCGTACACTCTGACGTAATCTATTTTGAAGTCCTGCGGCAGAACACCCTCTTCGTTTGTTGTGATTGCATCGCCGCCGAGTAAAAACGGTGTTTCGCCCGCTATGCCGTTGCTACCGCCGATTTCAACGGACAAAAACAAAAAACTATCCTGATTTGATACGTTGTTTTTGAAGTCGGTATCCCACAAAAGCGTGCCGTCATAGTAAAAGCGATAATAATCCTCTTGCCAGTCCAGCGCGAAAACGTGCCAGTCGCCGTAAATTTTTATGTCTTTCGACTTATCTTTCCGCAAAAATGACATCCAAGTGTCGTTTGTGTAAGAAGCACTTTCGCTGCCGTAATCTCCGACGTGAATTGCGCATTGGTAATTGTCTGTTTTGTCAGGGTTTGGTGAGGTGTTAATGTCGTAATAGGGGCTTTCGAAAATGTCGATTTCCGCTCCTGCCACTTTTGCGTCGGTGCTGGGAGTGCCAATCTTGTTGCACATAATCCAAAATGCCGCCCAAATTCCGTAAGCCTCTGGCAGATAACACCGCGCTTCGTAATAGCCGTAATGGCGATCGAATTTGCCGTTTGAGTCGACCGCTCCGGTGTAGAAATTGTCGCCGGATTTTGTGCTGTGCGAATAATAAGAGAACCGTTTTGGGTGTAGACTTGCTCTTTATCCCAATATCCGCCGCGCCTAATACCGCTTTCGGGGCCGTAACCGTCGTCATTATCGGTTTTTTTGTGTGTACGTTCCACTTTGTTAAATCAAGCGTATCGAAGTTGTCCTCAAACAGCAGGGTAGCGGTAACGACTTTGTTTCCCAGCTGAGGATTTTCGTCATTGCAAGCGGTGAGCATAAGGCAAAGACATATGCAACAAAACAAAAGCACGGCAGTTATCAGCGTATATCTTTTCGTTTTTCTCCCAAAAAGATATTAACTGAATTGTGCCGTGCTGTCAATCTTATGTGTAACACGATTGCTCGATGTTACTTACTATTTTTAACAATTTGCATGTCAGAGAAGCTTATTTATCTTCTTCCTCTTCGACTACGTCAGCAGAGACTGCCGCTAAATCGCAAGTCGCATCCGCACTTATCGTTGCGTTTTCGCATACTGCGGAATTTTTCTTCAATTTACCGAACAGCTTGGTTTTTG
>CAYJCS010000172.1:0-3152 GCA_964368715.1 uncultured Bacteroidaceae bacterium
GTTCTATGGTAGGCTGAATATAGATTTCAAGGGATGACCTTTGAGCAAAATAAGTTTTACCTTCCCACTCCACCTGATACCACTTGCCGCCGTCGGCATTTGCGGCGTCGTTCAGCACAGTTACGTGCGTATCTTTTTGAAGCGTCAATGCCACTTCCGATTCGGGGTAAAGATATAGCGAAGCGTCGCTTATTGCAATAAATTCGTGATTTATCGCTGTGGGCGTAGAGGCACTGCCTCCGATAAGATAGCCGTTATTACCTTTGTAATTTCCGTATTTCATATTTGGCGCAACTTGCGCGTCGTAAGCGTAATAGTTGTCGGTTTCGTCAAGTTTTACCGCGCTGTCCGCGATATTCAAATCCTCAAAAAAGATAGCGTCCGTTGCACCTTTTGAACAAATCGTGACGGATGAATTGTCGTTTATCGTGGGGGGGGCGGCCGATGTATAATTCGATTTTAAAGGCGCGCCGACGTCAAGTTTGCCCAAAAGGTTTTCGTTTGCCGTAAAGTAAGCAAAACCGTTTGAACCCAAAGTGATGCTGTTTGGCGACGCGGCGTCGCAGCCGCTGATGTTATAAGTCTCTTTGTTAAGCGGGGTAGCGGGACCGATGCCTAGTGCGCCGCAGTCGGTTTGCCAGTATCTTTTAACGATTTTTCCGTCGGAGTAAGATAGGTGGCGGTTTCCCAAAAAGTCAACCGTTAAATCCGTGCAATTTTCTAAATCTTCACTATTGTAGTTGGTGCTCAAAAAATCCGCTTTCGTGCCGTTGGTAGAAAAAACTTCAACACCGCTCCCCGTGAGCGCGTATACGTAATTTTCGCTTGCAGACGCAAGCGCAATGCCGTTGTTTAACTGATAAAAAGCAAGCAGTTTGCCCCCTACCAGAGTGCATATGCCGCGCGTTGTCAAAACGTAAACGCCGCCGGCGTAGGCAACGTCTAAGATGGTTTCGCCTGCAAAGTTATAGGCTGCAAGGCCATCGGCTGTCAGAGCGTAAATCGCGTGATCAGAAGCACAATACAGCGTTCTGCCGCCTGCCGCCAACTTCTTGGGTGAGGCGCAATCAATTTTGGTTACCACATCGCCTAGCATTAAAAGTCTGTTATTGCCCGTATCTGCTATAACGGTTTTGTTTTCATAAAAGGCGACGTCGGAGGGACTTTTCAGCATGGAGAGCGACGAACCCGAAAAAGAATAACTTTTGACCTTTTCAACCGCTGTCGAGTTGGTGTTCACCTTATATTCCAACACACCGTTTGCGCCTGCGGCGATATATAATTTATCGCCGTATGCGGCAAAAACTTTGTAGTTTAGCCCAGTATCAAATATAACGGCACCCGTAGATCTGTTGACCGCAAGCACGGATGAAAGTACTTTGTCATAGACAAAAATCAAATTACCGGCAGCGGCATTTTGCGCGCTGACTGTGCTGTTTACTTTTTTAAGCGAACTGTCCGAGGTGTTGAAAACGGTATATTTGGACTGTCCGTATTCGTCGGAAAAAATATACACTCCGCCGCTGTCAAAAGCCATCACGGGAGTCCCTGCAAACACGGAATCGGTGTAAGTTTGATAAGTTGTTAAATCTGACGAATAGACAGTCACGCTCCCCATTGTGTGAGTGAACAGCATATCGCCGTTTGACGAAATATAGCCGGCATTGGTGGGGAGAGTCAATGAGGACAAAGTTGGCGTATTTTCAGTCAAGTCGGCTTTTTGAAGATTGCTTCCGCACTTGACGACTAATATATCGCCCGAAAGGTAAACTCCGTCGATGGTGCTTGAAATATTAAATACGCTGGTTTTTTCTCCGATTACTACAACCTTATTTGCGGTTTTATCTGCCACCGCGATATAGTTTTCGTTTGACGAAACAAAGTCTGCGCTGTCAAGTTGTATGTAACCGTCTATCGGATAAATCCTGACCGTATCATCCAATGCAGATGCATTATCAAAGTTAGTAAAAGATAACAAAACCGCTGTAAGCACAAGCGCAAACAGCAAGCATAGAAGTATCGTTTTTATGCGGAATTTTACCATATGTCGATTATAGTAAAAATCAATAAATTAGTCAATACAACAAACAAATAGTGAATAGATAAGTTTGTAAGTTTGACGCTTGAAAATTGTGCGCGCGTATGTTAAAATAAATCGAAGGAAAAACGTATGTCAAAGAAATTCTATTATCACGGCAAAAAGGATACGGCTCAAAACGGTTCAAAAGCGCCGTCTGCGCCTCGTTACAGCGCGGAAAAACTAACGATCGTATTGGAGAGCATCGGCATAAGCGCAACAACTTGCGAACTGCTTGCCAAATGCCGAATAAATACAACCGGAGATTTGACGTCAAAGACGGAACGAGATATGTTCCGCATACAGGGTTTCAACAAAAAAATGCTTATTGAACTGCGAAACGCATTGAAAAGCGTGCAGATGACTTTTAAACCCGAAGAGGAAAAATTAAAGCAACCTGCAAAGCCTGAAACCGACGATAAATCCGATAATTCTGACAACCGCAAAACGGGGAAACCTGTTATTTCAAACGGACGAAACGGCAGAGCGGATATAAACAACGCACCAAAACAGAACAACAACTATGTAAAAGAAAACGGCAAAGGAAAAGATATCCCGCGTGACAACGAGCGCGGTCGTACGGACACCGCAAACCAAAAACAGCCTGTGCGCGCAGCGGACAATCCCGAAAAACTTTCCGAGCCGTTGCCTGTTGAAAAATGGCGCAAAATTCAAAAGGGCAACAAATGGGGCTTTTTTGACGGCTTTAAGACGGTTATACCTGCAATGTATGATGAAGTTGCATTTTTTCGCGACGGACTAGCCTCTGTCGAAATCGACGAAAAATGCGGCTATATAGACAGCACAAACAACATCGTGATACCTTTGGATTATGAAACGGCTATGAGTTTTTCAGAAGGATACGCTTGCGTTGTTAAAGGCGGAAAATGCGGTTACATCGACAAAGAAAACAATGTTGTAATCGACCTTGAATACGACGCCGCAACTCCCTTTGAAGACGGGGAAGCCAAAGTGAAAAAAATCGGCAGATGGGGCACAATAACCCCGGACGGAGCCGTCAAATGGATAATTTGACGTTGATAAATAACCGATAAGTAAAAAAACAAATGAAGAT
>CAYJCS010000173.1:0-3147 GCA_964368715.1 uncultured Bacteroidaceae bacterium
AACGCAGCGACGGTTGAAGCCGCAATGAGCATGGTAGCAGGCACAGCCCGCAGCATGGGCATCCTCGTCGAGGAATAAGGAGGTCTTATGAAACGCGGTAAAAATTATATCGATAGCAAAAAACTCATCGAAAACGGAAAATTGTATGACAGCGCGGAAGCAATGGCTCTCGTTGTTGAAACTGCAAAATCCAAGTTTGATGAAACCATAGAATTGCATTGCAAATTGGGTGTTGACCCCCGCCACGCAGACCAACAGGTCCGTGGAGTGTGCGTCCTCCCCAACGGAACCGGTAAAACCGTGCGCGTCCTTGTCATCGCCAAAGGCGAAAAGGCAGAAGAAGCAACAAAAGCCGGTGCAGATTTTGTCGGCGCAGAGGACATGATCCAAAAGATTACGTCCGAAAACTGGTTTGGATTTGACGTTATGGTCACCACTCCCGATATGATGGGTCTGGTTGGACGTCTCGGCAAAGTCCTCGGACCCAAAGGTTTGATGCCAAACCCCAAATCCGGCACCGTCACACAAGACATCACCCGCGCATTGCACGACATTAAAGCAGGTAAAGTCGAGTACAGAGTTGACAAGCAGTCAATCGTCCACGTTCCGATCGGCAAGAAATCTTTCGGCTCAGAAAAACTGCTTGAGAACTTCAACACTCTTATGGAAGCCCTTGTCAAAGCGAAGCCGGCTGCGGCAAAAGGACAGTATTTCAGATCTGTTTACATCGCTTCCACGATGGGCCCCAGCATCAAGATACTGTACAAAATGGGTTAATCATTAGTCAGTCCGAAGCGCGCGAAAAATCTTTTGCGCGTTTCGGTTGACAAAAAAATATCACTTTGCTATTCTAATAGCGTTTCCATAGACAGCAAGTGGCTTTTGCCGTAACCGTAGGGCTTGCCGAGGAATGAATATCACTTTAACTGTGTGTCATTCCGTATTGGAATGACTTTTTTATAGTAAACAACCAAATCCTATAGGAGGTAAACATGGCATCCAAAGAGATACTTGAACAAAAGCAACAACAGGTTGATGAAATAAAGTCCAAGATATCCGCTGCCAAGTCCCTTGTCATAATTGACTATATGGGGCTCAACGTCGCAGAAGACACCGCTTTTAGAAAGCAACTTCGCGAAGCCGGCATCGACTATCAAGTGCTCAAAAACCGTCTTGTCCAGCGCGCGTTTAACGACCTCGGATTTACCGCTTTTGACGAAGCGCTCAACGGCCCGACCGCTGTCGCGTTTTCAGACAAAGACGCCGTCGCCCCCGCAAGAATCATTCTTGAGAACATCAAAAAGTTCAACAAAATGAAGGCAAAATGCGGCATGGTGGAAGGTGAATTCGTAAACGAAAACGAAGTAAAAGAAATCGCATCAATCCCCTCAAAAGAAATTCTGCTCGCAAAAATGCTCGGTAGCATGCAGTCGCCTATCAGCCGTCTTGCAATCTGCTTGAACAAAATCGCGGAGTTGAAATCACAACAAGGCTAATAAGGCCCCAAAACAATAAAATATTAAGGAGAATATAACAATGGCAGATATCCAAAAACTTATGGAAGAAATCAAAGCGATGACCGTTCTCGAACTCAACAACTTCGTGAAGGCATTGGAAGAGGAATTCGGCGTCAGCGCAGCGGCCCCCGTTGCAGTGGCAGCCGGTGCAGCAGAAGCAGCCCCCGTTGAGGAAGAAAAGACTGAATTCGACGTCGTGTTGAAAGAAATCGGAGCAAACAAAGTGCAAGTCATCAAGGTCGTCAAAGAGGCAACCGGACTCGGACTCGTCGATGCAAAAGCAGTTGTCGACAACGCACCCAAGACCGTCAAAGAAGCAATGCCCAAGGCAGATGCGGAAGCACTTGTTGCCAAATTTAAAGAAGTCGGTGCTGTTGCAGAAATGAAGTAAAACCGCGCTATTTAGCGCCTAATTTTGTCAGACACCCCCTATCCGAGCAGTCACGTACCTCAAGTACGCTCTTGTCCGTCTAGGGGGTGTCTTTCGCGTTATGCATCTAAATAGCGCAGTTTTACACGTCTGTGTATCGCTTTGTGCGAAATATAAGTGCGTGCGGTGCTGTTAATTGCTCAGCTCCCTCCACCCTCTCAGTCACGTACGCAAAGTACGCTACTGTCGATTGTGAAGGGGGGGGGGACTTTCTTGTTCTTCATCCAAATATTGCCGTTTTAAGTGCGTCACACAATTCGGAGCGCTCTTATAAACGGACGTTACTAAATACGAAGTTGCGAACAGTCGCCGCAGGGCGGCGACAAATCGAGTGCCGAGCACTTGCTTTACTATACTTTGAGCGAGTGTAATCATAAACGGACGTTGGCAACTTCGTAATGAGAGAGTGCGTGTATACTCTACTCAAGGTGTGGGTTCGTAACTTCGTAATGAGCGAGTGCTGACTCACTCTCTCTTAAGGTGTGGTTCGCAACTTCGTAATGAGAGAGTGAGAGTTCACTCTTGCCCTTTTTGTGGGGGTAGTCTCTGTTGGTTTGTTTTATTTTCCCCTGCACTGTCTGCCCACTTCCGTGTTGTCGCATTTGCGTGATTGCAATTCTTTGCATACGTTTGGTTTGACTTCGAAACGGAAATCTTCGGGGTGATTTTCGAGATACATATCAATTACATTATGGCTTGGCGTGCATTTGTCGTTGCCGTTAAGTTTCTTTTGCCATTTGAAAAATTCGTAATCGCAGTCCATATCTCTGGTGTCTGCGTACTTTTCGCCGACCGACGTGTTGTAGACACTGTCTTTTATAACGTCGCGCACGTATTCTATATTGCTCTTGCCAAAAGTCAACGGTTCGGGGAATGCGGGATTGGGGAAGACGTCGAGATATGTTTTTTGTTCGTATTTTTCAAGCAGTTCCGCCGCCTTGTGCAAGTGTGAAAGTTCTTGTTTTAAGCAACACTCCCAAACTTTTTTGATGTTGGGATCGATTTCGTCTTGCACGCAAGACCAATAAAGATAGCACTCCGTGTATTCATGTTCTAGGAGTCCCACGAGCCAACTGCACGACGTGTCAAGCAAACTGCCGTAGTGGGTGACGTGTTGTTCTTCTATCATTGCGATTTCGCTGTATAGTTTGCGCCCGATTTCAGAGGGGTAGAACGCGCCCACGTTCATATAATAGTTCA
>CAYJCS010000174.1:0-3024 GCA_964368715.1 uncultured Bacteroidaceae bacterium
TGGCTTTGACATCGTGGACTGGTACGGCACGAATTCGCCTAACAAAAAGGCGATGATTTGGGTGTCCAGCAACTTGGAAAGCAGGATTTTTACTTTCGGCGAAATTATGAAATCCTCCAACCAAGCCGCCAATTATTTTAGGTCTCTAGGCATAAAAAAAGGAGACAAGATTTTGCTTATTTTGCGCCGGCACTGGGAGTTTTGGGTGATTATCGTCGCCCTACATAAGATTGGCGCTATAGTGATTCCCGCGACCGATCAATTGAAAGCAAAAGATATTGAATACCGCTTTAACGCCGCAAACGTCAAAGCTATTGTATGCACCGCAACGGGAAACGTACTCAAAGAAGCCGAAGCCGCATTAAAAAACTGCAGTCAGGTCGAGATAAAAATCGTTGCCAACGGGAGTGCCGAAGGGTGGCACAATTACACTGAAGAATTAAAGCCGTTTTCCGACATCTATCTTCGTCCTTTGGATGATTCGGCACCGACGCGCGATGAAATTATGCTGATGTATTTCACGTCGGGCACGACTGCTTATCCTAAGATTGCCGCACACGAACATACCTATTCTTTGGCGCATTTCGTCACGGCAAAATGGTGGCATAACGTCAAACCTGAGAGTTTGCACTTCACCGTTGCCGAAACGGGTTGGGGGAAAGCAGTTTGGGGAAAACTTTACGGTCAATGGCTTTGCGGCTCCTGTGTTTTCACATACGATTTTGACAAATTCGACCAAGATAGAGTTCTTAAAATGTTCGGCGAATACAAGATTACTTCTTTCTGTGCGCCTCCGACAATTTACCGCTTTATGATACACGAGGACTTGAAAAAATACGATTTGAGCAGTCTCGAATATCTTACAACGGCAGGCGAAGCACTCAATCCGGAAGTTTTCAAAAAACTCAAGGAAGCAACCGGACTAAGCATTATGGAGGGTTTTGGACAGACCGAAACAACACTTAGTATTGCAAATCTTTTGAACACAACGCCAAAAATGGGCAGTATGGGCAGACCCACGCCCATATACAAACTCCGTCTTGTCGATGCCGACGGAAAAGACGTGACTACGGGCGAAGCGGGAGAAATCTGTATCGACATCAGCGAGGGTAATCCATACGGTTTGTTCCGCGAATATTACAACAATAAAAAAGAAACAGACGTCGCAATGCACGACGGACTCTATCACACCGGCGACGTAGCGTGGAGCGACGAAGACGGTTACCTATATTTTGTCGGAAGAACGGATGATATCATAAAATCCAGCGGATACCGCATAGGACCGTTTGAGATAGAAAGCGTAATTATGGAACACCCAGCCGTTATCGAATGTGCGGTTACAGGCGTGCCGGACGAGGTGAGAGGTCAGGTTGTCAAAGCGACGATAGTCTTGAAAAAAGGCGTTGCCCCGACGGACGAGTTGAAAGTTGAGATTCAACAATTTGTCAAGCACCTGACGGCACCGTATAAGTATCCGAGGATTATCGACTTTGTGGATGAGCTTCCAAAGACGATAAGCGGCAAAATCCGCAGAACGGAACTAAGAAAGTCAAATTAATCAAGATAAGCGGAGGCAACTCCGCTTTTCTTTTTCAGCAGGTTGAAAGCGGGCAAATTTTTGAGTTTTCTAACCCAGCGATTAATTATTTTTGCTTAAAAACCCCCTCAAAGGAAAAATTAGGAAATAAAATTGATGTTGACAGCGCGCCGTTATGCGTAGTAATATAGTATTGTATATTTTCGAGTGTGTGAGTGCTCGCGCGTGCGCGTTACTGACGCACCCCAGAGGTGGAATTTATGAGACACAACAAAACAGGCAAACTCAATTTATGGTCTATTGCGCGACTTTCAGTTTTGGCATTATGCTTTGTAGTCGCCTTTGCCTTTGCTTTGACATCCGATGTATTCGACGGCGACGATGTTGACCCTAAAGTCGTTTTGGCAGATTATGCCAATAGCGGGAATCAGGGCACCGCAGCCGTAATTACTACTGACAGCATTGTATCTGCCCAAAGTTTAGCATTCCCGGGCACCACTGCCGGAGTGCGAAATTGGTCCCAGCAATTGTCTACGTCAGGAACAATTTTCGGTTCATCCAACCTCAGTGCTTGGGGAAACTTGGAGCGCGGTACCGGTAGTCCTAAGGTTTGTGACATAACTTTCAATTCTGTAGCTGCTGGTAGCGGCAGTATAAATGCGAGAGAAGGAGATAACGATGCAAGAGAAGGTTGGCTTTATACCGCAATAAACTTTGATGCTTTCTCTTCCCCTTTGCTCAGCAAATTGGTGGTAAATAACCACGTAACCGTGTATGCCAGGGTTTCCGGCAACGCATCTGCTACGGGTTCAAACAACAACGGTCAAGCCTCTTCCGGTGCATATTGGTGGGCGACAACGTCCAGTTCGCTTTTATCGGGTTCAGACGTAAACGAAGGAAATGAGCAGGATTCGACCAAATCCTATGCGCAAGTTTCCACTTCTTTCACCACCGGCGAATATCAATTAACCGCTGCAAATCACTATCTTGTGCTTGGCCTCGAAGCGCATCACAAAGATTACAATTTTTGGACCTCGGCATACAACGGCTTTAATTTGACACTTTCATTCAGCAACTTAAAAATTACATACAGGGTTGTCCAAGAAAGCAGTTGGACAGACAGTAGCAGCCAAATTATTTTGGACGGCGCTTCACCTCAGTGCAGTTCATTCACAAATTACAGTGGAACAGGCGGCTTTTATAACCCAACAACTGACAACTCAGGCTCCGGATGGGCATATTTCCCCGGCGGAGATCCTAGCGGCGTGCTCGGTGCTGCGATAAACAACGTCAGAACCGCTTATAACAGCTCGGTTGACTCCGTCCCCGGAGATGCCAAAGGCACCACCGGTTCGATGGCAAAGTTGTATTCATACGTGGACAACAGGTTATCAACGCAGGGCGGCGACAGAATTGCCTATGCCAGCAACGATTATTATTTCAAGAGGATTTCCCTCACTTTCAAAGATTATTACGATTATGCCGGC
>CAYJCS010000175.1:0-3024 GCA_964368715.1 uncultured Bacteroidaceae bacterium
TACGAGTTTGTTGGTGTTGGTGATAGTTGTTGTTCTGCCGCCGGGGTGGGCATAGTCTTCGAGCCAAATTTTTGAATAGTCAAAGAAAGTCTGATGTTTTATAAGTTCGCGCAACATAACGTATACGTCCGCGGCACTAGAAAAACTTTCCGCGGCAGGCAGTCCCGTACAGTTGACAAAATTTGTGTTGTTCATTCCAAGTTGTTTTGCTTTCGCATTCATATCCGAAACAAATCCGCCCACACTGCCGCTCACACGTTCCGCAAGAGCCACGCAACTGTCGTTTGCAGACGCCACGACAATGGATTTTATGAGTTCCCTTGCCTTGTGTTTGGTGTTTGCGTCCAGAAACACCTGCGAACCACCCATTGACGCCGCATTTTCGCTGACAGTGACGTCCTCGTCAAGCGACAATTTGCCTGCGTCTATGGCTTCAAGTATGAGTAAAGTTGTCATAATTTTGACCATACTGGCAATTGGCAGTCTTTCGGCAGAATTCTTTTCGTAGATGACCGTACCGCTGTCGGCATC
This sequence comes from uncultured Bacteroidaceae bacterium, assembly GCA_964368715.1. Taxonomy (GTDB): domain Bacteria; phylum Bacillota; class Clostridia; order Christensenellales; family CAG-917; genus RGIG4097. The sequence continues at coordinate 532 of CAYJCS010000175.1, forward strand.
GGCTAAATACGCAGATTTGCCACACACCGAAAAATCGGGCAAGGCCGCGCTCTTTGTAACGCTGTCGGAAACGCTTTCAGAGACATTCTCTTGCGCGTAAACGGGCTTTAAACCGTCACCGCGGTAGATACACGAAAAGAACAGCAAACTTAGGCATATAAGCGCAAGCGTCGCCGCCTTAAACAATTTATTGAAAGAAAAATATGATTTTGACATAGTTCACCTCTTTTTTTAGATTGTGAAAAGCACGCAAAAATATGCGTTGCAGTCCCCGCCCTATTACTTCGATATTAAAACTTCTTAAAAAAGACTGAAAAAGCCACAGTTGACTCTGTCAAGAGCATAAAAAAACAATAACAATTTGGCTGACATCACTTTCAACTTGTCAAAAAAACAGTTATAGACCGACCACTATGACTTTTGTCATCGCACCAATCACGATGAATATAAAAAAATTTATTGCAACGTTAACAAAATAGCACTTTATGTTTGTCACAACAGGCGGGCGAAGTCCGCCGTTTGGGGTGCATTGGCAATAATACTGCCCTGCCGTTTTTGCGGCGGCAAACAGCATACAAACAAAAGTAATAAGAAAAAACGGAATGTATATGAATATCAAATTTATGATACCGATAAAAGCGTAATATCCCACCAAAAGAGTTATGTAGCGTCCAAATTCTATGCCCAGCACACCGAAGGGTATGAGCGATAAAAACGTCAGAGAACGGACGGTTGCCGACACGATTATGATCCCGTACCCTGCCGCGATAATCAAAGATGAAAACAAAAAGACTTTCACGGCGCCGTAGACGATTTCATCGGGATGATAATTCTCAAATTCGCCGCCTGCGTAATTCACTGCCGCGACTATGCCGATTACCAAACCGAAGATAAACAGCACGCTATAACATATAATTGCCTTTTTGTTGCGCCTGAAAAATTCGCCGACGCTGTTTAGAAAGGCTCGCACTCGGACATCCATACAAGATTATGTGGCAACATACGGTCAATTATGACAAAATTCGACGTTGCGCGCTCATTTTACCGCCGTATAATCGGGCTATGGAAGAAACAAATTTAGGGCTAACGTTGCCGCGCATCAAAAAATATCTGCTGTCCCTCGGCTTTCAGCCGAATCTCAAAGGTTATCATCTTCTTGCCAAACTCTTGGAGAACGCCGGCGTCGGAGAGGAAATTTTGCCTCTAAAATACTGCGGCTATCAAAAACTGTCTCTGCACTTCGGGATTGACGTATGCAGCATTGAAAAAGATATACAAAACGCCATTTCGGCGGCTTGGCTAAGAGGCGACGTAGACGTTTTGTACAAAGAGTTCGGAGAAACTTTGGACGAAGATAAAGGCAAGCCGACAAACAAACAATTTGTGCTTACGGCACTGGAAAGGCTTTCCGGTTCAAGATACTGTCAAGAGAATATATCGGTTTAGATTACGAAAAAGTCAGTAAATATAGTTTTAGGCCGCTAAGATAGCGGCCTCCTTTTTCTCGCTCTGTCTATCGGCATAATCATACATAAATCTGGCATGAACACCGTAACCGCGCGTCGTGTCGTTCAAGAAAACGTGCGTAACCGCGCCGACCAATACTCCGTTTTGCAATATCGGACTGCCACTCATACCCTGCACTATGCCGCCTGTTTTTTCAATCAATTCTTTGTCGCGCACGCTGATTACAAGTCCCTTTTGAGAAGGTTCTTCCTGTGACACCGTTTTGACAATATCAACGTCATAAAGCCTCGGTTCGGTTCCGCTTATCGTTGTCAAAATCTGCGCTCTGCCCATCTTCACTTCTCCCTTTTTGGCAACTTTTACTTTTGCGCCTTGAACAGGGCCTGCATACTCGCCGTAAATGCCTATATCGGTGTTTTCATTGATAGTTCCCCAAGGTTTTTCCAAACGGTTGATCGAGGCATTTAGCCCGCCCGCCTTGCCGTTTTCACCTTTCACCACACCACTAACAAAAACGGAAAATATCTTTCCGCTGTTAAGTTCTTTGCTAAGACCGCTTTCGCTGTCCATGATATGGTGTCCGAGTGCTCCGAATTCACTCTCGTCCGTGTAAAAAGTCAGAGTGCCGATTCCCGCTAAATCTTCTTTTAATAGTAGTCCCAGTTTTTTTATGTTCGTAAGTTTGTCTAATGCGGGCTTGATTCCTATAAGCGTCTGCACCGTTCCGTCTGTTTTTCTGACTATGAGGCTGATTTCACCTTTCGATTCTTCGATTATCTCGCGGAACCTAAAAGTGCTGTCCACCTTTTCGCCGTTACAATGAGTTATCACGTCGCCTCTTGAAAGCCCTAGGCCGCCGGCAGGCGTTACACAGCCGTTTATTGTCACAACTTCGCCAACGTCAATCACGATAAGCCCCCCAGCCCCCACAACGATGCCTATGGGATTTCCGCCCAAATAGACGTAATCGTCTTCCTCGGCAAGCACGGAGCCGGACGGTGGAGGCAAAATAACAAGTGCCATCAC
>CAYJCS010000176.1:0-2990 GCA_964368715.1 uncultured Bacteroidaceae bacterium
TGAGCGACATAATAAGACCAATGAGCGATTGCGGAAATCCCCACGTCCATTGTATGAGCCAATATAAAGGGTAGAGTGCTTTCATTTTATAAGTTCCTCCAAAACGTAACCGCCTAATGTTAGACCTGCCACTGCGGGCACGTAGGAAATGCTTCCCGGCGCGTGTCTGCCGCTTTCGTCGTTCACTGTACCTTTTGGCACTTCAGTAGAAAACAAAACGGGAAGGCTTTCTATGCCGCGTGCCTTCAACTCTTTTCTCATAACTTTTGCAAGAGGGCAAACGGTTGTTTTGTATATATCGTCCAAGCAGAAAACGGGTTTTATCTTATTGCCTGTGCCCATTGAACTTACGATTTTCACATTTGAGCGCTTTGCGCGCACGATTAATTCTAATTTAGCGGTGACGGTGTCCATAGCATCGATAATAAAATCATAATTCTCAATGTCCACGCCGTTTGCCGTGTCGGGCAGATAGAATACGTCATAGGTTTTGACCGTACAACTGGGATTGATAAGCGCAATTCTTTTTCTTGCCGCATCAACTTTTTTCATCCCCAATGTGACGGTTGTGGCAAGTATTTGGCGGTTTAAATTGGATGGCTTTAACGTGCCGTTGTCCAATATGCCGATAGTGCCGACACCTGCACGCACAAGCGCTTCAACAACATAGCCGCCGACGCCGCCGACGCCGCAAACAAGCACCCGCGCCGAGCGGAGTTTTTCCACAGCGCGTTCACCAATCAACATTTCGGTGCGAGAGTACAGATTTTCCAAGGTCTTCCTTCATAGAATATTGTGCATAAAGTAATTTATGCAAAATATTGTCTAATTTAGCCGTTATATAAGTTGCAATCCTAAATTATGCAATATAAAGTTTCTTATATTCATTAAATGCGTTTTCTATACGCATAATTTATGCTCGCGTTATTTTCCACTTGCGATCGGTCCCGCGCGCTACCTCACCTGAATAATTTTCATTTGCATTTATAGAGGCAGCCACAGCGTCGTAGTCGATATAATATTCTTCCATATAATTATCAAGCAAATCGTTTGCGTAAACGGGATTGATGTCAAATTCTCCTGCGGTGCTGATTGTCACCTGCGTTCCGCCGCGTTGATTGCCGTAATCGTCAATTAAAGAAAAGTCTATGCCTTTCCATGCCGAAACCATAGTGCCGTTTTCGTCGTGCGTCGTTCTGTAATTATGTGAATAACCCGAATGTTGCCCGAAAGTGAGCCTTACTCCTTGATAATCCACGGAGAAATCGTTGTCATGATGATGGCACATAAACATAGCCGTTGTGCTTTTGAGTTCTTTTGCGACTGCGAATATCTGCTCGGATTGGGGTTTGTCTTCGTATTTATCGGTATAGTTGCCGCTGAAGCGCATGCCGTAGTGATAATCGCTTGTCGGATTTCCGCTATTCCATGCCTCATCCCAAGCGGTTTTGAATTCCGGAATTCCGACGTGGTTGAATATCATGGATTTGACCACCTGTTCCGACGTTCTGTTTTCGCCGTATTCTTTGTCGGAAAGGGCGTTAATCGTGTTTCGATACCAGCTCACTTGCGCGGCGGTGGGAACAAACAGATAAGTGTCATCGCCGTATTCGGGATTGTACACACAGTCAAAAGCGCAGAGTGTGTATAAAAGCGCGCCGCTACGGGTTTTCAGATTTACAAAATAATTGCCGTATCCGTCCTCGCAGTAAGCGTCCGAGGACATCAGGCAGTATTCAAACGATGAAAGATAGTCCACAAGTACGGGTTTTCCGACAGATCTTTTCGTGTTGTCAACAGTGACTTCGCCGGTTGGATCGCACCAGCCTTTTTCACAATCGTGGTTGCCGAAAACTGGCATCCAGGGAATTTTCAACTCCTCAAAAATATCAGCATAACGCTTGTAGTAAGGCGCGTTGCTTTGCCCGAAAGTGTTAAACATAACCATATCGCCGTTAATAATGACAAGATCGGGTGACGAGGCAAAAACAAATTCGCGCACAAACTGGTAGGTTTTGTCGGTTCCCAAACTGCCCACCGCGTTATATTTTTCGGTTATATCAACTTGCGGGTCAGACAGCACCATAATCTTTATATCCCTATCGCTTTGCATATATACCGTGGCGTAGCCGTCTTCACTGTCCACCGCTTTCACGAAATTTTTGGTGACTTGAGGGGTATTGTCGTCTTTGTTACAACCGACAAATACGCTCAGCAGTCCAAGCGTAATTAAAAAAAACAGAAGGATTGCAAATGTACGTTTTAATGTAGAATTAGTCATATCTATCCAATTAAAATCACAGAATACTAATTTGATAAACTAAATTAAACCCGCGGCGGTTTGCCGCGGGTTTGAGCCTTTGTTTACTTTTCCTCGTCGGCTTTTAGGTCGTCCTTTGCGTCTTCAGATTCCGTTGCAGACACAACCGCGTCGCCAAGTTCGTTTATCGGCGTGTTGGGGATTTCATCTGAGGCCACTTGAACATCGCCTCCTAGGTTTATCGTCCCGTTTCTGGCTGCGATTTCAGCGCAGATTTCTTGATACTTGACTTCTGTAATTTTATATTTGACAAGCCAGAACACAATGCCCAGTGTTAGCAAAACCATAGGAATGACAGACATGCAAACTATGAGCCATTGAGTGACCGAGGGTTTTACGTCTGATATGATGTTTTCCACCTTATAGGCTTTGTAGTCGCCAAGGTATGTCTCGAAAAATTCATCCTCATTTTCGTTGTACAGTTTGACAGCGTCTTCAAGTGATTCTTCAGGAATTACCTCTTCAAAGAATAAATCAGGGTCTTCTTCGAAAACTTGAACGAATTCGGTTTTCAAATTGCCGGTGTAAACGTTGTTTTCAATGTCGGAAATTTGTCCTGTTATGCCATTTACGCCAAGCGCGATGAGCACAATTGTAATGATACCAAGTTGCAACGCGCTGCCGAGTTTTGCCATAAGAGGACGCAGAGCAAAGATAATACCTTCTTGAC
>CAYJCS010000177.1:0-2982 GCA_964368715.1 uncultured Bacteroidaceae bacterium
CGCGGAAAATCCGTGACGGTTTGTGGCAGGAGCTATAGGAATTGAACCTACACCGTGGGAGTCAGAGGCCCATGTGCTACCACTACACCAAGCTCCAGCGACAGTGGCCATTATAAAACACGGCAATTTTTTTGTCAACTTTCTAAAACATATAGACGAAAAGCATTGCGCAGATTATGCCGATAAGCATACTTACCGCAGGCACTCTGCCCTCTTCCATAAGCGTTGCTTGAGGTAGAATTTCGCAGAAGGTGACGTACAACATTGCGCCACCGGCAAGCCCCATACATATGCCCGATGCCACGGCACCGATGCCTCCGACAAAAATGCCAAGTACCGCGCCTAGGACTGTCGCAACACCGGCAAGAGTAGTAAGCCCGATATTTTTCCAGGCACTTATGCCTCCCTCTGCAAGAGGAGCAGAAATCGCCATTCCTTCGGGAATGTTGTGGACTGCAATTATGATTGCAATCAGCACGCCTGTGGACGTTTGTGCGGCACCTGATGCGCCTATTGCCATGCCTTCGGGAAAATTGTGAAATGCTATTGCCAAAAGCATGATTATTCCGGCTTTGAGCATGCTTTTTTTGCTTGCTTCCATACCCGATGCAACGGCTTTTCCGCTCGCAATTTCATCATTTTTGGCGGCAAGCACCGCCGTTTCATGGTGAAGCTCGGCAAGTCCTATGTGCGTGGCGCGCATATTTTCAACTATGTCTAGGGCCTTATTCAGCCCGTAGATTACAATCATTCCGATTATTAGAGAACTCACCCCTAACAGCACGCCCGACGGTTTCCAACCATTTATTATTGACGATTCTATGGACTCGGGAATCATCTCAAACGTTACAACTCCCACCATAACTCCTCCCGCAAACGAGAGGACGCGTCCCATAACTTTTGTTCCTTTGCCTTTGAGCAACACGCCTATCACTCCGCCAAGTCCCGTTCCGGCAACGCCGGCCACGAGAGACAGCACAAGAATAAGCGCATTTCCTGAAAGATTTTCTGGCATATCTTATACTCCTTGTTGATTAAATTATATTACTTTTGTGCGTTAATGTCCACTGTAATTGACTTTATTCTATCCGTATGATAGTTTATTTATATGATAAAGTATTACGTAACGACTGACCAGACTGCGGACCTTCCTTCTTCGCTTTACGAAGACGGTTTTGCCGTTATTAAAATGTCTTACGTGTTGGACGACATACTTTACGACGACAAAGAAAGAGCCTTCCTCTCTCCTGAGGAGTTTTACGCTCAACTTGTATCTGGAAAAGTTGCCTCAACTTCAATGCCTTCCGAAGATGATTCTCAAATATTTTTTGAAGAAATCTTGGAAAAAGGTTACGACATTCTGCATATTTCTTTTTCTTCTGCATTATCGGGGAGTTATGAAGGTTATTTGAACGCCGCCAAACGTGCTTTAGCAAAGTATCCCGACAGAAAGATACAAGTTATCGACAGCCTGTGCGCCGCTTGCGGAGAAGGGCTCTTGGTTTATTACGCATTGAAAAAACGCGCCGAAGGGGCCTCAATAGACGAAAATGCCGATTATATTTTAGATCTGCGGCATCACATAGGTCACGCTTTTACGGTGGACGATATGCTCAATTTGTACCGCGGCGGAAGGGTTTCAAAAACAACCGCCGTAGTCGGTCAAACTTTTAAGATGAAGCCCATTTTGATGGTTTCTGAGAAAGGCGAACTTATCCCGACGAATACAGTTATCGGTCGCCGTCCTGCCCTAAAAGTTCTGGTGGACAAGATGGAAGCAAAAGGAAGCGAATATAAGAACGAACTTATCATCATAGGCAACTGCGATTGCTATGACGACGCAATGATTTTAAAGACAATGGTAGACGAGCGTTTCGGAAAACAAAATATTATTATTTCTCCCATAAGTCCGATTGTCGGCACGCATCTAGGAAAAGGCGGCATAACACTTCATTATTTATGCAGCGACAAAGTCCCATTTGTAAGATAACGACACCGCCGGTGTTTGTTAAAATTAATCTGCAGAACAAACGGATGTAGATTAATTCAAATGTTTGACGACAGAAAAATTATTTGAGAACTAAAAAAGCGCACCGTGCGGTGCGCTTTTATTTCGTTTATGTTTAATCGCCTATTAATTAGGCAAGTTTCGTTTTAATAATGATTAAAACATGCGCTTGTTTTTATCTTTAGGCTTCTACTTTTTCGCTTTCGTCTTCTGCAACTTCGTCGACCACAACGGGTGCTTCGGCTTCCGCAGATGCGCATTCGCAAGCATCATCGGTTACAGGTTTGGGCGTTTCAAGCCAATTGCAGTTTTCTCTGGGGTTGGTTGCGCCGATACGCTCCTGAGCCAAAAAGATAAGGCTCACGGTGCCGATTGCAGCCGACATATGCCACCAACTGTGAGGGTGAATTGCGCCGCCGAGTATTGGTGCAACTGCATTGTCGCCAAAAATGTTGGACATCAAAAGACCGAGCAAGAACCAGCCGATTGTCAAAGCGAGCATACGCTTTTCGTTTTTGGTAAAGACTTTGAACGACATAAAGAATATCGGAAGAATCGGGAGTGCAAGAAGCAGACAGTTGAATTCCGCCATTGACATGCCGGGGTCGTTTCCGCCCATTGTCGCGCCCTTTACAGCACTGAAATAGAGAGGTCTGTCGTGGAAAACCCAAACTTCGATTGTGAGGAACACCAAAGCGTAAATGAAGAATGCAGTTATTGCAAGGCCGCCCCATTTGCGCATCTTTTTGCCGGTAAATTCCATAACAAAGCACATAATTGCGGTGTAGGCCATGGCGAATGTGAACGACATATCGATATATGAGCCAATGAGTTTTGTTGTTAGAACTCCGGGTTGGAATTCGTCATAAACGGCGTCGTGCATTACGACGGAAGTTATGGCACAAGTCGCGGTGACAAAGAAAAAGGCATACCACCACCACTTTTTGAAACTCATACCTTTGAGTGCGAGCACG
>CAYJCS010000178.1:0-2981 GCA_964368715.1 uncultured Bacteroidaceae bacterium
AATTTATACATTGAACTTATTGACAGTGACGGTGCGGTTGCCGCAGACGGAATGTTGAAAATTCTTGGCATGGACAGCGGAGAAGAACTAAAATTGTCTTTCAAAGAAAGCATTGTCCGGCCGAAGCTTTGGAGCACCGAAAATCCCTATCTTTACAAACTGCGCCTTACGCTCAAATCTGCCGTCAAAGACAGAGAATATTTTGCCGATATGCGTGAAATCAATTTCGGTTTCAGAAAAATCGAAGTAGTTCCTTCGCGCGGAGACAAACAACCCACAATTCTACTCAACGGCAAAGTGCTCAAAATCCGCGGAGTAAACCGCCACGAGTTCCACCCCGACCACGGCCACGCCGTACCTATTGAACTCACCGAAAAGGATATTATCCTTTGCAAGAAAAACAATATCGATTCTATACGTACTTCGCACTATCCCAATTCGCGCGGGTTTTATGATTTGTGCGACCGCTACGGAATAATGGTGATGTGCGAAAACAACCTAGAAACGCACGGACTGGCATCGTCCATTCCCGCCTCAAATCCTCTTTGGACAAAGCAGGTATGCTGGCGTATGCAAAATATGGTTTATGCTTTCAGAAATCATCCAAGCATTCTGTTTTGGTCACTCGGAAACGAATCCGGCGACAAGGGCAAGTCTTTTGTGGAGATGAAAGCGGCGGCACTTGAACTTGACGGCACAAGACCGATACATTACGAATCGGACGGCTGGTTAAAAGTCAGCGATTTGATGAGCGAAATGTATACGGTCGAATCGCAAATGGAGAGTATAGGTCAAAACAAATATCACAATCACAGCCGCGCAACCTGGGCGCTGTTAGGGCACGGATTAACACCCAAAATGTACCGTGACAAGCCCTTTATTCAATGCGAATACGCGCATTGTATGGGCAACTCTCTTGGCAACTTTGCCGATTACTGGGATCATTTTAAGCGCTATGACAGACTTTGCGGCGGCTATATTTGGGACTTTGCAGACCAAAGTATAAAGAGAGTAAGCGAAGACGGTACTGTCGAATGGACTTACGGCGGCGACTGGGGCGACAAACCAAACGACGGCAATTTTGCCTTCAACGGAATAGTCCGCGCGGACCGCTCTCCCAATCCCGCACTTTACGAAGTAAAAAAAGTTTATCAAATGATTGACTTTGCGTTGAGCGGCGACAGTGTGGAAATCAAAAATAATTATCTCTTCACAAACCTTGACAAGTTTGCGCTTGTGTTAGAACTGACCGTAGGCGGAAAAGTCGAGGCAAAAGTTGAACAAGATATGCCGTCAATTCCCGCCGGTGAAAAGGCTCTTGTGTCTTTCCCGTTTGGCGTGCCTGACGCCGGCGAGTGTTACATAAACGTATACGCTGTCTCAAAAGAAGATAAAAACGGCGTGCCGAAAGGTCACGTTGTAGCATGTGAACAACTTGAAGTTTCGGGATTTTCAAAACGCGAGTTTAACATAGCCGAAGGAAGGAGCGTAACCAAGAGTAAAAAGTACGTCGAACTTGATTGCGGAAAGCTGACAGCCCTTATAAACTACGACACCGGTTATGTCGACAGCATCAAAATAGACGGGTTAGAATGCGTAAAATCGCCTCTTAAACCCAATTTTTGGCGCGCTCCGACCGATAACGATTTTGTGCCGCATATAGGTTTGTTTTTGAAAAAATTTCTCGGCGTTTACTTCTATAAAGACGCTCAAGCGGAACTTGTCAAATCCAATATGACCGTACACGACAAGAGCGTTGTTATCGACTGGTATATGCCGCATCTTAGCGGACTGAAAACAATTTACGAAGCAGGCACGGATGGATTGAAGATAACTATGAGGTGCAAAAATCACATCTTTGGACTGCCTCGTTACGGTTTTGAAACAAAACTTGACGTATCCGACGACGTTTCGTTCTACGGCAGAGGCACTCACGAAAATTACTGTGACAGAAAAACGTCTGCTTTTGTGGGAAAGTATACGGGCAAAGTCGACGATTTCCAGCACGATTATTTGTATCCGCAAGAAAACGGCAATCACTGCGACGTTAGGTCGCTAGTTGTCGGCGGAGTGGACGGCTTGAATTTTGAATCGCTTGACAAGCCGTTTGAGTTCAGCTGCCACAACTATTCGCTTGATGCGCTTGAAAACGCAAAACATTTACATGAACTCAAAAAAGAGGACGACGGCGTTTGGGTTTATATCGACGGTGCGCAGCGCGGCGTAGGCGGCGACATTCCGGCACTTGCTTGCACCAAAGCGCGTTATAAAATTCTGCCCGGCAAAGTGCACGAATTTTCGTTTGTGATCAGATAGTTGTTGACTATCCCCGCGCTTATAGTATAATAATTTTTGTTTTTCACCGCGCGCTAGCCGTGCGGTGAGATAATTAAAAAAGTAAATTACGCCCGATTGAGGCCATATAAGTACAGCCGTTGTGAGGCTGAATGCAAAATAAAGGTACAGCTGTTGTAAGGCTGACTGCAAAAGGAGATACAATGGAAATTACACTAAAAAACGGCAACAAACTGACACTCGATGCGCCCATGACGGCACTTGAGGTCACCAAGAAAATCAGCGAGGGGCTTGCACGCGCGGCACTTGTATGCAAAATCGACGGCAAAGTCTTTTCTATGGACGAAGTTATCAATCGTGATTGCACCTTTGAAGTTTTGACTTTTAACGACGAAGAGGGCAAACTTGCTTATCGTCATACCGCATCGCACATTTTGGCGCAGGCGGTCAAAAATATCTACCCGACTGTACAACTTGCCATAGGGCCTGCTATCGCCGACGGATTTTATTATGATTTTGATTTCAAAACGCCAATAACTCAAGCAGATTTTGATAAAATCGAAGCCGAAATGAAAAGTATTATTAAGGCGGATTTGCCAATAGTGCGTTCAACCAAAACGCTCAAAGAGGCAGAGGCTTTTATCAAAAAATCCAAGCAAAGCTATAAAATGGAACTGCTTGCGGAC
>CAYJCS010000179.1:0-2973 GCA_964368715.1 uncultured Bacteroidaceae bacterium
TCATACACCAAAGGTGTAGTCTGAGCGCGTCTGCCGCCGAACACGATTGCGCTGATCGGCACGCCGTTTGGTGCTTCAAACTCGCTTGAAATGCAGGGGCAGTTGATTGCAGGTGCGGTGAAACGAGAGTTGGGATTTGCCGCTTTTACGGGTTTGCCCTCCGCATCGGCCATGCCGCGGTGCCAAGGATTGCCGATCCAGTCTATGAGTTCTTCGGGAGCTTCTTTAGTTAGGCCTTCCCACCATACGGTGTTATCTTTGGGGTTAATTGCAACGTTTGTGAATATTGTATTTTTGCGTGTGCTGGCAAGAGCGTTGAAGTTTGATTTTTCGTTGGTTCCGGGCGCCACGCCGAAGAATCCCGCCTCGGGGTTTATCGCATACAGTCTGCCGTCCTTTCCGGGGCGCAGCCAGGCGATATCGTCGCCGACGGTGAACACCTTATAGCCTTTCTTTGAATAGACTTGAGGAGGGATCAGCATTGCCAGGTTGGTTTTTCCGCAAGCGGAAGGGAATGCCGCGGCGATATATTTCGTTTCTCCGTTAGGCTTCTCTACGCCCAAAATAAGCATATGTTCCGCCATCCAGTTTTCCTTCCAACCCTGATAAGAGGCTATGCGCAACGCAAAGCATTTTTTGCCAAGCAACACGTTGCCGCCGTATGCGCTGTTGACAGACCAAATGGCATTGTCGTCGGGGAATTGAACGATATAACGGTCGTTTTCCTCAACGTTACACTTAGCGTGGAAACCTCTGACAAAGTCATCACTGTCGCCAAGCGCGTCAAGCACTTTTTGTCCAACTCTTGTCATAATCGCCATGTTGAGAACGACGTAAATACTGTCTGTGGTTTCTATACCTATCTTTGAAAAACGACTGCCGACCGCACCCATAGAAAACGGTATGACGTACATAGTTCTGCCTATCATGCTGTCTTTGGCAATTCCTTTCAAAATGGCGTACATTTCTTCGGGGTCCTTCCAGTTGTTGGTGGGGCCTGCGTTTTCGGCTTTTTTGCTGCAAATAAATGTCCTGGCCTCGACGCGCGCAACGTCGTTGGGCTTTGTGCGGTGATAATAGCAACCGGGAAGCAATTCCTGGTTTAGTTTTATCATTTCTCCGGTGGATGCGGCTTCATTTCTCAGCGTTTCAAGTTGCGCTTCACTGCCGTCGATAAGGACGACTTTTTCAGGTTTGCATAGTTCTACGCTTTCCGAAACAAATTTTTCCACGCCCTTGTTATCAAATTTCATATTTCCTCCGTTCGCGGTTTAGCCGCAAAAAAATAATTCTATCTTACTTTTGCAAAGTAGTCGTCGTTGCATCTTACCGTTTCAACATAATGCCCCGTATAACTTCCCAAAACGTCGCTGGCGGTACCGTCGGGATTTTTGGACTTTTGAATATAGTATGTACCTCTTGCGGCAATTACGTCTTCGTTGGACATGGCCGCAGTGGGAACAGTGTAAGTCACTCCGTTGGCTGTAACAGTCGGGGCATCGTAGATATAAGACGTAAGCACCCATTCCATTATCGGGTTGTGCCCGTCTGTCATAATCGGGCCGTTCATATCGGCATATAGAGGATGCAATCGCACCATTGTCGTATAATTCATAATGAAATTCGCCTCGCCGCCGCGCAATCCAACCCATTCTTTTGTGTCTTCTCTGAAATTGGCCATAACTGTAAACGGCACGCTGTAACCTTCGTTCATATAAAAGTCGACCGCTACGTTATAATTGACCGCAAGACGTCTTAGAGCCGCAAGGTAGTTTGCCGATGCGGTGCTCTTCGTTATGGTTTCTCCGCTGTTTTTATCCTTTGTCGAAACGGTGCAGTAAGGTTTGTCCGTCCAAGACAGTCTTGAGATGTCGTCTTTGCCGAAGGCTCCTACGTAACTATCCATCTGCAAAAGTCTCGACGGCGTCAATGCCATAGGGATTTGTCCGTCGTCGGACAGCAGTTTTAACAGTATGTTGCCCGCTACGCTCATTACCCCGCCCATCGAGTGACTTGCGACGTATGTACGCTTTCCGCTGTTTTTATAGTCCGGATACAGTTTATTCACAAAGCCAAACGCTCTTAGATATTCCGCAGCGTAGAGTTCGGCAACGGAATAGCCGTTTAGAGCTTTTCCCGGCTCAGTCGCGACAAATTCTCCGCTGCTTGTCCGATACAGCGCTTGAACGCCGTTGTTGTCGGACCAGATATTGTCATGAACGGTTACGGTGGCTTTCAGCGCGCCGCCCACGTCCTGAGTAGAATAGAGAGTGTCGGCGAACCTGGTATAGTGAAAATGGAAGATATTATATTTCTCTTTTCCGCCTGCGCCGTCGTACCAGTACTTTGACAATGCGTAAGTTTGGAGACTGTTGGGATCGGAAGTGAAATAGTCAAGTTCTTCCTCTTCGATGTAGAGATCGCTTGAAAATTCCTCAACGTGATTTGAGGCGCTCATGCCGCCTCTTCCGTATCTTCCTCCGCCGAACGAAACGCCGTTTATAAGGATTATGCTGGGACGGGTCGGGTCAAAGTATTGACTTATATTGTCTTCGTTGTCGGCATCGACTTCGGTATAATTGTCATAGTCTGTGCTCGAATAACTTGAAACCAGAGTCAGGCCCATATCTGCTATGGCGGGATATTCTTCGGTGTTTAGATAAACGGTGTTTGCATAGTCGATATAATCTGTTGCGATAAGATTGCTGTCATCGACTACAAATTCGTCATCTTTGGGTTCTTCAATCGTTTCTTCGACTTTTTCTTCGTTAATTTCGTCTTTTCCGCCGTTGCACGCAAACAATGACAATCCGGCTATGGAAACCAAAATCAAGGCTATTAACGTAAAAAGATGTTTTTTCATTTCTGCAAATTTTCCTAGATTATCACGCATTTTAGTGCATGCGCCATTGCGTGCGCGGGCTACGCTTTTCGTTTATTATATGCGAGGAGCGCGCGCGTGTCAAATCAAAA
>CAYJCS010000180.1:0-2967 GCA_964368715.1 uncultured Bacteroidaceae bacterium
GTTTATAGGCTAAGAGGCAAAAAAAATTGCGACGTATGCTCAAACGATGCCGATTTTTATGTGGACGGCTTGGACGCTGTTCTTTGCAAGGACTGCGCGCTTGAACTTTATAAAAATTTGGGAACGTTGTTTATTCCCAGGTCAATTCCAAACGTAATATTGCGTTCGGAAAAGCATGTCATTGCCTCTGTGGAGCAAACGGAGCAGATTGACGTAGACGATATTATGTTGCACAGCAAATTAAACGAAAAAAGTCGGGAGATTAAACCCGAAAAAATAAAGATAAGGAGTACAAAATGGCAAAGAAAGAATCGGAAATAGTGTCCTCGGTCGTCGAAGACTTCAAAAAAAGACAAAACGCGCGTCGTCCTATCGAACTGAATTGGCGCCTTAACATGAATTTTGTCATCGGCAATCAGTTTTCGGAAATCACACCGACGGGCGACGTGGAAGAAAGCGGAAAGCAATACTTTTGGCAAAGCCGCGAAGTGTATAACCATATTGCGCCTATCGTGGAAACAAGGCTTAGTAAACTTGCAAAGGTGAAAGCAAAAGCGGTTGTCAGACCGTCAACGCCCGACGACAGCGACGTATCAAAGGCACAACTGGCGACAAAACTGCTTGACGCTGTCAGCGCGGAGAACGATTTGAACGCGCTTATATCCAGTGCAAACAATTGGAGCGAAGTCACGGGTTGCGCTTTTTATAAAACGGTTTGGGACACTTCAAAAGGAGCAATGCTTGAAGGCGGCGGTCTAAAAGAAGGCGACGTCAAAATTTATGTTTGCCCACCGTTTGAAATTTTCCCCGAAAACATAGCGATAACGGATATTGACAAACAGCCGTCCATTATGCATGCCAAGGTGCTTTCTGTTTCTGAAGTTAAAAGCCGCTTTAATAAAGACGTGACGGGTGAATCGCTAAATGTTTTTTCGTTTGACAACGTGAACGTGGCGGGCGGATTCGGTTATAACGCAACCGTGCCCAAAGTGGTAAGCGAAACAAAAGAGGATGCCGTACTCGTCATCGAAAGATATGAACTGCCAACTTCGGAGTATTCAGACGGCAGACTTACAATCGTCGCGGGCGACACGCTCGTGCATGACGGCGTTTTGCCCTACGTCAACGGCGAGGATAAAAAAAGAGGTTATCCTTTTTCGCGTCAGCAGTGTTTGTCAAGCCTAGGCAACTTTTTCGGTTCAAGCGTGATTGAAAGGGTTATCCCAGTTCAGCGCGCTTATAACGCAGTAAAAAACCGCAAGCACGAATATATGAACAGGTTGGCTTTTGGAATTTTATCCGTTGAGGACGGCTCGGTTGATACCGACAACCTCGAAGAAGAAGGATTGTCGCCCGGAAAAGTTTTGATATACCGGCAGGGCAGCACTCCGCCGCACCTTATGAGCCCGGGACAAGTGCCAAGCGAATTCGGCTTGGAAGAAGAAAAACTGTTAAACGAATTTGTGATGATAAGCGGCGTCAGCGAAGTGACAACTTATTCGCAAGTCCCATCAAACGTGTCATCCGGCACTGCGATATCTCTGCTGCTTGAACAGGACGACACAAGGATTTCACTCACCGCGGACAGCCTCAGAGAAGCGATAAGGCGCATAGGTAAGCAAATTATAAGGCTATACAAACAATATGCCACGCTCCCGCGTTATAAGCGAATCGCGGGTGAAAACGGAGAGGTGGAAATTGCGCGCTTCACAAAAGAAGACCTTGGCAGCGAGGACGTAGTTTTCGACACCGCAAACGCAATCGAAGACAATCTTTCAACAAGACGCGCAATGGTGTTCGATTTGCTCAAACTGGGTCTTTTCACCGACGAAAACGGAGTGATGAAAAACCGCACGCGCACAAAGTTGTTCGACATTTTGGGATTTGGCAACTGGGAGGATTCACGCGATATAGACGAGGCGCACTTGGACAAAGCGCAGAGAGAAAATCTTATTTTGGAAACGCGGGAGCTAAAACCCGATATTGTGGACGATCACGAACTGCATATAGCGGAGCACACCAAACTCTGCGTGTCGTCGCACTGCTGCGAAAAATCGGCTTTCAAAGAAAGGGTTACCGCACACATCAACGCTCACAAAGAATTGTCTACGCTTAACAGCGGACTAACCGAATTGCAGGACAGTTTCGGAGGTAAAGAATGAAAAATGATGATGAAAAACTGAGCGAGCAATCGGAAAACAAGGATAACTTCGCGCTCGCCGATGAAGAAAATTCGGCAAAAAACGCCGATATAAATATCGCCGTCGAAGAAAACGGCGCGCAAAAAGGCAGCGACGAAAGTAAAAAAGATCAAAAAACAGACGCGCAGTCGTGTACCAAGTTTAAAAACCCGGAAGAGTTATTCAAAGCCTATCGTGAACTTGAAAAAGAATTTACAAGGCGTTCGCAACGGTTGGCGCAGTTGGAAAACGTAGGGGAGATAAAGGATCGAAGCGAGGATGAATGGAAGCAGAAAGTGGAGGAGTTTTTCAACCAAACTCCCGCTGCCAAGCCGTTTGCCAAAGATATAGCGAAAGAACTTATCGCTCACCCCGAACTTAAATCGCGCGATGGTTGTCTTGACACCGCTCTGACGAGAGTGCTTGTCGAGAAATACCGCTCTCCCGAACAACTGCTCCTGGACGGAGAATTTTTGAACAAATACGTGTTAAGTTCGCCCGCCGTAAAAAAAGCGGTGGTCGAAAGTTATCTAAGGGACCTCGAAGCGGGGATACCGCCTGTCGTACTTTGCGACGGCGGGGAAATAAATATCGCGCCTTCGAGCAAACCCAAAACCGTATCGGAAGCGGGCGCGTTGTTTTATAAACAACAAAAATAAGGAGAAAAAACTATGGTCACATTATCAAGTGCCGACAATGCACTTAAAACATTCTATTTGGGCGTACTTGCCGATCAACTAAACGTCGGGGTCAACCCACTGCTCGCTAAAATCGGGCAGACGACGGC